>NZ_JBFUMD010000178.1:0-7094 GCF_054049555.1 Nocardioides sp. P5_C9_2 | reverse complement strand
CCTCGGAGACCACGGCCGCCGCCGTGGGCGCGGTCGGCGTGGTGCGTCGTGACCCGATGGCGATGCTGCCGTTCATCGGCTACAACGCCGGCGACTACTTCAGCCACTGGATCAACATGGGCAAGGCCAACGACGAGTCGAAGATGCCCCGCATCTTCTACGTCAACTGGTTCCGTCGCGACGACGAGGGCGGCTTCCTGTGGCCCGGGTTCGGCGAGAACAGCCGCGTCCTCAAGTGGGTCATCGAGCGCCTCGAGGGCCACGCCGCCGCGGTCGAGACCCCCATCGGCCACGTGCCGGCGCCGGGCTCCCTCGACATCGAGGGCCTCGACATGACGCCCGAGGCGATCGAGGCCGCGCTGGCCGTCGACGCCGAGGAGTGGAAGGCCGAGATCCCGCAGATCCAGGAGTGGTTCGAGAAGTTCGGCGACGACCTCCCGGCCGTCCTGTGGACCGAGCTGGACGGGCTCAAGGAGCGCCTCGGCGCCTGAGGTCCCCGACGTGCACGACGACAGGCCCGTCCGGAGCTTCTCCGGACGGGCCTGTCGCACGTGCGGCGTGTGGAAGGATCGCTCGCGATCACAGGGAGGCGGTGGAGGATGAGTTTCGGCCCGCGCGAGCGTTCGCTCTTCGAGTCCGCCGCGACTGCGCTGTACGAGGAGATCGCCACCCAGGCCGGTGTGTCGAGGTCGGACCCTCGCATCGCCGACGGCGGCCCGGACCGGCAGGCCTTCGACCTGCTCGTCGAGCTCGGTCTGGTCACCCTCGACGAGCTCGACGAGACCTGGCTCGCCGTCGACCCGGCGACCGTGCAGTCGCGGGTGGTCGCCCCCCTGGGCCAGCAGGGCGCCGAGCTGATCTCGGAGTCCGCGCAGTGGGCGCAGGCCTTCAGCGGTCTCTCCCAGACGTGGCGGCAGTCGCCGGGGGCGGTCAAGGGCCCCTTCATCGAGCTGCGCGGCGAGGCCATCGCGCCGTACATCACCTCCGCCGTCGCGGACGCCACCCGCGAGCTGCTCACGGCTCAGTCCCAGACGGGACGGGCGATGGAGCAGCTGCCGCAGGCGATCGAGCGCGAGGTCGGCGCGCTGCGGCGCGGCGTCACCATGCGCACGCTCTACCAGCACGCCGCGCGGCGCAGCTCGGCCACGCACAAGTACGTCGCCGCGGTGACCGCCGAGGGTGCCCAGGTGCGCACCCTGGACGAGTTCTTCGAGCGGCTGATCGTGGTGGACCGGCGCCTGGCCATCGTGCCGGGCCCCGAGGAGCGCACCGCCCTCGCGGTCCGCGAGCCGTCGGTGGTGCACTACCTCGCCGACATCTTCGAGCGCGCGTGGGAACGGGGTCGGCCCTTCACCAACCGCGACTCCCCGCTGGTGCGCGACATCGCGGCCGAGCAGCGAGCCATGACGATCCGGATGCTGGTGGGCGGGTACGCCGACCCGGTCGGCGCCAAGCGGCTGGGGGTCAGCCCGCGCACCTACGCGGCGTACGTCTCGGACCTGAAGCACGAGTTCCAGGTCGACACCCGGTTCCAGCTGGGCTACGAGATGGGCCGGCTCGGCATCACCGGCAACGACGCGGAGCCGCACGTCGAAGCGGACCGCGACTGAGTCGCGGCCCGCTGCGAGGGGGGAGGAGGGGGATCGTCAGGGAAGGTGACGTGACATCGAGGGCCAGGTGGTGTCCGCCAGGGCGGAGGCACTCGTGGTGCCGGTGGCGCCGATCCCGATGGTCAGGGCAGCGGTCAGAAGTGCCGCGGCGATGCGTCGTGCAGTCATGCTCATTCACCCTCTTGTCTCTGGGTCCGGGGGGACCACGAGCACCCATTCTCGTCGATCGGTGCCCGAGCGTCACCATGGACGAAGGTGCAAGTGTGTGCATTGCAGACTTGTGCAGATGCCGTCCACCGTGGCACACCCGGGCCCCGAAATGCACTCTGGCCCCCGTGCAGGAGGCCAGAGAGAATGGCGGAGGCGGAGGGATTTGAACCCTCGATGGGGTTGTAGCCCCAAACCCGCTTAGCAGGCGGGCGCCATAGACCGGACTAGGCGACGCCTCCACGCTCGCCGTGGCGAGCCCGCACAGGCTACAAGGACCCGACGGGATCTGCCGAATCAGGTCCGGTGCGGCGCAGGATCAGAGCGGGCGCAGGCCCTGCCCGTCGGTGAGGTGACGCTGCAGGTCGCGGACGAACGCCTCGCGGTCGCCGGCCAGCAGGTCCACCGGGATGGTCGTGGTGCCCCCGTTGCGCAGTCGCAGGACGACACACGGCGAGCCAGCCCGCGTCGTGGTCACCGCGTCCTCGACGTCCTTCCACCGGGCCGCGGCCACGCCGACCCCGCGTACCCACTGCACCTGGTAGCCCTCGTCGCCGAGGCGCACCACCCAGCCCCGGCGACCGATGGCGAAGGTCGCGGCGACGAGCACGACGATGGCCAGGACCGCCGGCACCAGCAGCACCGAGGTGTGCAGGTCGAGGAACGCCACGGCCGCGGTGGCGGCGAAGACCATCAGGGCGAGGAGGACCAGCACGACGCCCAGGACGCGGGCAGTGACGGCGGGGGCGAGTCGATAGTCGGACGGCACGGGAGGATTGCACCCCATCCGGCGCCCGGATCGCCAGTTGGCCCTTGTACGGTGCGGCTGCCAGGGCCACACTCGAATGGGTCCGACGGGCGGGAAGGGTGCCATGTCCAGTGCTGCGACGGCGATGAGTGCTCTGCACCGCGCTCTCGATGCCCCACCGGAGCCCGGCATCGCGCTGGGCAACTGGCGCTGGACGATCCGCCAGCGGCTGGCCGACGTGCGCGAGGTGCTCATCCGCGAGTCCGAGCACCCCGACGACGCGTGGCTCGCCGCCCGCGGCACCGCGGCCCTGCGCGAGCGCACCGCGCTGATCGCCAGGATGGGCGAGCTCGGACCCCAGGTCCTGGAGAGCCCCGACGTGACCGCGGTCCGCGAGGCGCTGCTGCGCCTGCTCGCCGACATCGACCGTCACTTCCAGAAGCTCCGCGACCTGGCGTACGACGACGTGGAGATGGAGTTCGGCGGCTCCGAGTAGGCCGCCGGGCGGCGCCTCCTAGAATGCTCACCGTGCCGTCCTCGGACGGCACGAGGAGGGGTGCCGGAGCGGCCGATCGGAACCGCCTTGAAAGCGGTCGTAGGGAGACCTACCGCGGGTTCGAATCCCGCCCCCTCTGCCAAGGTGAGCGCAGCGAGCCGTGGGCTGAGGGGGCGTCGGCCGGGTGTGGCGGCTGCCACGGTGAGCGCAGCGAGGTGAGCGCAGCGAGCCGCCACCGCGGCGGTGCCCCAGCCACATTCCCCGGCGTCTCCATGTGGCTGGGCCACCGCCCGCCGACGTGTCGTCGTGCGCCGCGCCAGTGGGCGGTCAGGCAGCCACATTCCACCGCCGTCTCACTGTGGCTGGGCCACCGCTCTCGCCGGCGCCCGGAGGCCGCCCGTAGGCTCCCGGTCGTGTCCTCCTGGTTCGCGAGCCCTGCCGACGCCTCCGCCCGCCTGCATGCCACCGGCTACCTGGCGGACGCGGCGACGGCCACCACCGCCTACCTCGCCGGGGCCCTGGAGAAGCCGCTCCTGGTCGAGGGTCCGGCCGGCGTCGGCAAGACCGAGCTGGCCAAGGCGGTCGCCCGGGCCTGCGGCGCCGAGCTGGTGCGACTGCAGTGCTACGAGGGCCTCGACGAGGCGCGCGCGCTCTACGAGTGGAACTACAAGAAGCAGCTGTTGCRCATCCAGGCGGCCGGCGACCAGGGGTGGGACGAGACCCACGACGACATCTTCACCGACGAGTTCCTGCTCACCCGTCCGCTGCTGACGGCCATCCGCCGTGAGGAGCCGACGGTGCTGCTGATCGACGAGGTCGACAAGACCGACGTCGAGGTCGAGGGGCTGCTCCTCGAGGTGCTCTCGGACTTCCAGGTGACCATCCCCGAGCTCGGCACCGTGGCGGCGACGCGGCGCCCGTTCGTCGTGCTCACCTCCAACGCGACCCGCGAGCTCTCCGAGGCCGTCAAGCGGCGCTGCCTGTTCCTGCACCTCGACTACCCGGACTCCGAGCGGGAGCGGGAGATCGTGGTCTCGCAGGTCCCCGGCCTCCCCGACAAGGTCGCCACCCAGCTCGTCGAGGTGGTCGCCCGGTTGCGCGGGCTCGAGCTCAAGAAGGCGCCGTCGATCGCCGAGTCCGTGGACTGGGCGCGCACCCTGATCGCGCTGGAGATCGGTGACCTGGACGAGGAGGCCGTACGCCGCACGCTCGGCGTGGTCCTCAAGCACTCCTCCGACCACGAGCGGGCCACCAGGGAGCTCCGGCTCGCCGCGACACGGTGACCCCGGCCCGACGATGACCCTGCTCGACACGCACCTCGGCCTCGTCGAGGCCCTCCGGGCGGCAGGCCTGTCCGTCTCGCTGGCCGAGGGCCTGGACGCGATCGCCGCGCTGGAGCGGATCGGGTGGCACGACCGCGAGGTGGTGCGGACGGCGTACGCCGCGACGGTGGTCAAGAAGCAGTCGCAGCGGGTCACCTTCGACGCGATCTTCGACCTGTACTACCCACGGCTCGTGGGGGAGGGCGCCGCCGGCGACCCCGGACCGGCAGGGGCGGACGACCCGACGGGTGGGGTGCGCGACAACGCCGCGGCCCTCACCGGCTTCCGCGAGGAGCTGGCGGCGGCGCTCGAGGCGGGCGACGACCGGCGCGTGCAGGACCTGGCAGTGGAGGCGATGGCGCGCTTCGGGGCGATGCCCGGGCGCGGCCCCGGCCTGTCGAGCTGGTCGGCGTACACGGCGCTGCAGCGGGTGACCCCCCAGGAGCTGGTGCAGCAGCTGGTCGCCGGCCTGCTGGGGGCCGGTCGGGACGCCGCGGACGCCGAGCGGGTCGCGGGCGCCCGCGTCGGCACCTTCACGAGGCTCGTCGAGGCCGACGCCCGCCGACGGCTGGCCGAGGAGAAGGGCGCCCGGCACGTGGCCGACGTCGTGCTGCGTCCCACCATCGACCGTCTCGACTTCACCGCGGCGCGTCGCGCGGACCTGGAGGAGATGCGCCGCGAGATCTACCCGCTGGCCCGTCGGCTCGCCGTACGACTGACCAAGGAGCAGCACGCGCGGCGTCGGGGGGCTCTGGACTTCCGGCGCACCGTCCGGGCTTCGCTGGCCACCGGCGGCGTGCCCCTCGAGACGCACCACCGCCCCAAGCGGCCGCACCGCACCGAGCTCGTGGTGCTCTGCGACGTCAGCGGCTCGGTGGCCAGCTTCGCGCAGTTCACGCTGCTGCTCGTCTATGCGCTGCGCGAGCAGTTCCACAAGGTGCGCGCCTTCACCTTCGTCGACCAGGTCCACGAGGTCACCCACCACTTCACCCCCGGCGGCGACGTCGTGGAGGTGATGGAGAACCTCGCGGCCAGCACCGCCCACGCTGCGCGGTGGGGGCGTACCAACTACGGGCGCGCGCTCACGACGTTCGCCGAGGAGCACGCGGACGCGCTGGGTCCCCGGACGTCGCTGCTGGTCCTGGGCGACGCCCGCTCGAACCACAGCGACCTGGCCCTGGACACCCTGCGCGGGCTGGCCGCCTCGGCCCGGCACGCGTGGTGGCTCAACCCCGAGCACACCCGGCACTGGGGCACGGGCGACAGCGCCGCCCGTGCCTACGGCGAGATCGTGCCGATGGTGGAGTGCCGCAACCTCGCCCAGCTGGGCGAGTTCGTCCACGACATCCTCTGACCCGTCCGGTCAGCCGGCGAGGAAGCCGAGCTCGGTGATCCGCGCGATCTCGGCCCGCACCTCGGGGTGCTGGGCGGCGTCCGCCGCGCGCCCGCCGGTGACGTACGGTGCCGCGGCATCGCTGCCGGTGCCGTCGTAGACCACGGTGAGCCGGTTGTCGACGCTCGTGTTGATGAGCGACCCGAGGAGCGCGACCGGGTCGGACCGGTCCTCCAGCGAGAGCACCCGCGTGTGCGGGGGGATGGTCGGCACCTGCGAGGACGGGGCGCCCGTCGTGATGACCTGGTCGACGACGAAGGCGTCGGAGGTGGCCGCCTCGGCGATCTCGGCGGCCGCGGTGCCCCCGTGCCAGGACCCCACGAGCATGACGCGTGCCCCGCTCTCGCCCTGCACGGCGTTCTCGATCGCCCGCACGACCTGCCGGACGTACGACGCGTTGTCGCCGCCGACCAGCCGCAGCCGGCCGGCCTCCTCGGACCGGCGCCCGGGGAGATAGGCGATGTAGCGGCCGGCACCGATGCGCTGCACGCTGATGCGGCGGTCGGCCGCGGCGAGGTTGGCCATCAGGTCCTCGATGGAGCGCGGGGCGTCGCCGGCACTGCCCGTGGTGGCGTCGACCGGCTCCGCGACCTCGGTCTCCTCGGCGAACCCCGCGGCCGAGTCGCGCAGCGCCGAGACGGCGTCGCTGGAGAACGGCTGGACGCCGATGGCCCGCAGGCCGGCGCGGGCCGCGGCGGCGCCCTGGTCGGTCGACATGACGCCGGCGGTGAGCAGCGCGCGCATCTGGAGGCCGTCGAGCAACCCCCCGGCTCCGGCCATGTGGTCCATCAGCTCGGGATTGCTCTCGGCCAGCTCGTTGAGGTAGGACGTGACCCCGGCCCGGTCGAGCGCGTCGGTCTCGATCAGACCGGCCGACACGATGGCCCCGCCGAGGGCGACCTCGGGGGCGAGGTAGCCGATCGCACGACCCGCGATGGAGCCGAGCGTCTTGTAGGCGGCGTCCTGGAGCTCGTCGATCCAGCGGTAGGTCAGCACGGTGGCGCGCACGACCAGGGCGTCGGCGTCGAGCTCGACCGACCGGGTGAGCAGGCCCTGCTTGCCGGTGGTCGCGGCGCGGATGTCCTCCTCGGCCTGGGCGAAGGTGGCGGTGGACAGCTCGGCGGAGGCCGCGACGTCGTCGTCGGCGAGGATGTCGGCCCCGAGGCGGGCGCGGGTGCGCATGTCGGCCCCGGACGCGTCGAAGAGGTCGGCCAGCGCCAGCATCTCGTGGTACTTGTCGGCGTTGGCCGTGGCCTCCGTCGACCCGGTCGACGCGCCGGCACGCGCCGCGCGGATCAGGTCCTGCTCACTCATGCGA
>NZ_JBFUMD010000177.1:0-7130 GCF_054049555.1 Nocardioides sp. P5_C9_2 | reverse complement strand
GTACCTCGACACCCGCCGCAGCCACGCCGCCCTGGTCGTGGACGACGACCGGGACTCCTGGAGCAGTGACGAGGTCTTTGAGGACGCCATGTCGGTCGCCGCGTCGATCGCCGTCCGCGCCGTGCTTGACGAGTTCGACGTCTCCTTCGTCTGTGGTGAGACGGCCTCGACCGGGTCGGACGGCCACCTCGCCCTCGACGCGGTGTGCCGGGCCGACTTCGGAGACACCGGCATCGTGGCGGCCAGCCGGCGGGCCACCGCCGTGGCCCCCGACTGCAGCCTGCTGTTCCTCGTGGGAGGCCGGGACACGACCTTCACCGACATGCTGCGCGGCTCGGCGGCCTTCCCGCCCGAGGTCCGTCGCTTCGCCGTCGTGCTGGATCCCGAGGGTGCCAGCCGGGTCACCGAGACCGGCGGCCTCCCCGTCCTGCACCTCGCCGCCAAGGAAGACCTCGGCGGCCTGCTCCTGTGGAGCCTGCGATGAGCCACATGGACACCCAGACCCGCACCCGGCCCAGCCACCTGCTCCCCGATGCCCGCGCCGCCGTGGACCTCGTCCTCGTGCTGCTGCTGACCGGGGTGGCGCTCAGCGGGCTGGCCACGTCCTTCACCGGCTGGTCGTTCCTCGTCATCGGGATGCTGGGCGCCGTGATCGCGGTGGGCGTGACCCACCTGTGCCGGGCGGCCGGCTGGCCGCTGGTCGCGCCGGTGCTCATCCTCACCCTCGTGTTCTTCCTGCTCGGCGGCCCGCTCGCCCTCCGCTCGGTGGGTGACACGGCCTTCGTCCCCGGCGGCCGGACGCTCTCCACGCTCGTCGACCAGGCGATCTTCGGGTGGAAGGACCTGCTCACCACCCTCCCGCCGGTCGACGGGGACGGTCCGCTGCTCGTCCTGCCATGGCTGCTCGGGCTGGTCGCCGGGGTCCTGGGGACCTCGCTCGCGCACCTGCACCTGCGGCGGTCGTGGTTGACGGCCGTCCTCCCGGTGCTCGGGCTCACCGTCGTGCTGGCCGCCGTGATCCTGCTCGGGGTGCGCCACCCCCAGTCCCTCGTCGTCCAGGGGTCGGCCTTCGCGGCGCTCGCCCTGGGATGGCTCGCGCTGCGTGCGCGCCGGTCCTCGGCCACGGTGCACGGCGGCACCTCCGGCTGGGGGCGGCTCGTCGTCGGCGCCGGTCTTGTCGCGCTGGCGTCGGTGCTCGCCGTACCCGCCTCGGCGCTCGTCATGGGCGACGACGACGGCGAGCGCGCGGTCGTGCGCAACTGGGTGGAGCCGCCCTTCGACATCGGCCGGTACCCCTCGCCGCTGGCGGGCTTCCGCCGGTACGTCGACCTGCTCGGCAAGGAGGACCGGACCAACGTCTACGACCGCACGCTCTTCACGATGACCGGCGCGCCGGTCGGCACGCGCGTGCGCCTGGCGACGATGGACCACTACGACGGCATGGTGTGGGGGGCCACGGACGACGCCCTGCCCGAGGCCGCCTCCGACTCCTTCCAGCGCGTCTCCTCGACCATCGACAACCCCGTCGACGGCGAGCGGGTCGAGGCCACCGTCACGATCGGGGAGGGGTACGACGGCGTCTGGCTGCCGACCGTCGGTGCCCTCCAGTCCCTCGACTTCCGGCTCGGCGACCCGGACGGCAAGGCCGAGGTGTTCCGCTACAACCTCGCCACGTCCACGGCGGTCGTCCCCACCGGCATGCACGAGGGCGACACCTACTCCTTCAGCGCCGTGGTCCCCGACGACTCCCTCGACGCGAGCACCGTGGCCTCGAGCGTGGCCGTACCCACACCGGAGGACACGGCCTTCCTCAAGACGCCCGCCGCCCAGTGGAGCGCGAAGGCGACCACGCCCATCGAGCGCGTCTACGCCATCGCCGAGCACCTGCGGACCGAGGGCAAGTACTCCGACGGCGTCCGCAAGTCCGAGCAGGTCTACCACCCCGGACACAACGTCCAGCGGCTGTCGGACGGCTTCGTCCAGGCCCAGCAGATGGTCGGCAACGACGAGCAGTACGCCGCGATCATGGCCCTGCTGGCCGGCGAGGTGGGCGTGCCGGCCCGCGTCGTGCTCGGCGCCGAGGTCCCCGAGGGGGGCGTCGTGACGGGCAAGGACGTCTCGGCGTGGGTGGAGCTCCGGGCCGCCGACGGGTCCTGGCGGACGTTGCCCACCGAGGCCTTCATGTCCGACGAGCCGCCGGCGGACCAGCTGCCCGAGACCAACACCCCGATGACCGGCACCGTCGTCCCGCCGCCGGCGCCGATCCCGCCGCCCTCGGACGCCGGCGACCAGAGCGATGCCGACCTCAAGGAGCGCAAGGCGGACAAGAAGGAGGCCGACGAGGACGAGGAGTCCGTCGTCGAACGCCTGCCCGGCTGGATCGTGGTGGTCGCGACGTACGTCGGTGGCCCGCTGCTCGCGGTCCTGCTGGTGGTCGCCGCCATCCTCGGCCTCAAGCTGCTGCGTCGCCGGCGCCGCCGCAACGCCACCCGCGTGTCGGCCCGCTTCGTGGGTGCCTGGCGCGAGCTCGTCGACCACGCCCGCGACCTCGGCCAACCGGTGCCGCTGGGTCCGACCGTGACCCGGCGCGAGCAGTCGGGGTCGATCGGGACCGAGCAGGCACCCGCGCTGGCGCGCCGCGCCGACAGCTTCGTCTTCGGTCCGGCCAGCCCCGATGCGGGAGCAGCCGCGACCTTCTGGGAGACTGTCGACGCCGAGCGACGCTCGATGTCGCGGTCCGTGGGCCGCCGTCAGCGTCTGCTCGCCGCGGTCAACCTCCGATCGCTGCGCCCGACCGGGCCGCGAGCGCGTGGGATCACCCGCCGCCCGCGCTGATTGGTCTTTTCGGAGAGCGCAAGACTAGACTGGCGTGTCGGCCCAACGTGGGTTGTGTTTCGTGGCGCCTCGCGGCTGCCGGGAGCGCCTCGACCGCCAACAGAAGCGGTTCGTGACGTGCCCGGGTGATGAGGTCCACGGCCACGCCGTACGAGGTCCACCGGTCCCTGGGGCCGGAGGTTCGCGGGCCGGCCCCGCCACCAGAGTGGCGAGGTGCAGCAACGGTAGACAAACGACCAACAGATTGTGGAGGACATGCCGAAGAAAGAAGGCGTGATCGAACTCGAGGGCTCCGTCGTGGAGGCCCTCCCGAATGCCATGTTCCGGGTCGAGCTGACCAACGGACACAAGGTGCTCGCCCACATCAGCGGCAAGATGCGCCAGCACTACATCCGGATCCTCCCCGAGGACCGGGTGGTGGTGGAGCTGTCCCCCTACGACCTGACCCGCGGTCGGATCGTCTACCGCTACAAGTAACCAGCCGATCCGAAAGGTCCTTCTGATGAAGGTCAAGCCCAGCGTCAAGGCGATGTGCGACAAGTGCAAGGTCATCCGTCGTCACGGACGCGTCATGGTCATCTGCGAGAACCCGCGGCACAAGCAGCGCCAGGGCTGAGCGTTCCCCTTGGGGCCGGGCGAAGTCCGGACGCAACGAGAACGCGAACCCCGCTGCCGCTTGCGGCAAGGGGACAGCTCATCGCAGAACCACCAGTTGAACCCACAACGTGATCGCTAGCCCGGCAGCAGCCGGTGCGAAGACACCTCCGGAGCAGTGGCCGGAGCCCGCAGGAGCGGGATGCGACACGACCGAAACCATTGTGAGCAACAGACAAGGAAAGCCACATGGCACGCCTCGTTGGTGTTGACCTCCCGCGCGACAAGCGCATCGAGATCGCACTCACCTACATCTACGGCATCGGCCGTACCCGCGCCCAGCAGCTGCTCGCCGCCACCGGGGTCGACCCGAACGCGCGAGTGCACACGCTCGGCGACGAGGAGCTGGTCAAGCTCCGCGACGAGATCGAAGCCAACTTCAAGATCGAGGGTGACCTCCGTCGCGAGGTCCAGGCAGACATCCGCCGCAAGATCGAGATCGGCAGCTACCAGGGTCGCCGCCACCGCATGGGCCTCCCGGTCCGCGGCCAGCGCACCAAGACCAACGCGCGTACCCGCAAGGGTCCCAAGCGCACCGTCGCCGGTAAGAAGAAGGCGAAGTGACCCGGCGCTGACGCGCCGAGTCCCGCCTCTTCACTCGAAGCTTCCAGACCAGAACCTCACCAGGCCAAGAAATGCAGGTTGACTGAATGCCTCCCAAGAGCCGCGCGACCAAGGTCCGCCGCAAGGAGAAGAAGAACGTCGCTCAGGGCGAAGCCCACATCAAGAGCACGTTCAACAACACGATCGTCACGATCACCGACCCCACCGGGGCGGTCATCTCGTGGGCCTCTGCCGGCACCGTCGGCTTCAAGGGCTCGCGCAAGTCCACGCCGTTCGCCGCGCAGATGGCAGCCGAGGCTGCGGGTCGTCGGGCGATGGAGCACGGGATGAAGAAGATCGACGTCTTCGTGAAGGGTCCGGGTTCGGGCCGCGAGACGGCGATCCGTTCGCTGGGTGCCATCGGCCTCGAGGTCGGCACCATCCAGGACGTCACCCCCACGCCCCACAACGGATGCCGGCCGCCCAAGCGCCGCCGCGTCTGACCCGACACCCGAGAAAGAGAGACTTCCTGCCATGGCCCGTTACACCGGCCCGATCACCCGCAAGTCGCGCCGCCTCGGTGTCGACCTCGTCGGCGGCGACGCTGCCTTCGAGAAGCGTCCCTACCCTCCCGGCCAGCACGGCCGTCGCCGCATCAAGGAGAGCGAGTACCTCCTCCAGCTGCAGGAGAAGCAGAAGGCCCGCTTCACCTACGGCGTGATGGAGAAGCAGTTCCTCCGCTACTACAAGGAAGCCAACCGTCGCCAGGGCAAGACCGGTGACAACCTGCTTCAGCTCCTCGAGTGCCGCCTCGACAACGTGGTCTACCGCGCCGGGTTCGCCCGCACGCGTCGCCACGCCCGTCAGCTCGTCGTGCACGGGCACTTCACGGTCAACGGCCACAAGGTCGACATCCCGTCGTTCCAGGTGTCGGCCCACGACATCATCGACGTCCGCGAGAAGTCGCTGGAGATGACCCCGTTCATCGTCGCCCGTGAGACCCACGGCGAGCGTCATGTTCCTGCGTGGATGGAGGCCATCCCGACCCGGATGCGCATCCTCATCCACCAGGTGCCGGTCCGTGCACAGATCGACGTGCCCGTCACCGAGCAGCTCATCGTCGAGTACTACTCGAAGAAGTAATCCCTGCCGGTGGCCGTCCTCGGGACGGTCACCGGTCCCTCCCTTTCACAACAATCCTGTGACTTCGGGCCCGTCAAATGGTGGGTGGGTCCGGAAAGGAAAAAATCAGTGCTTATCGCTCAGCGCCCGACCCTGTCGGAAGAGTCCGTCGACGAGTTCCGTTCGCGGTTCGTCATCGAGCCGCTGGAGCCCGGCTTCGGCTACACGCTCGGCAACTCGTTGCGCCGTACCCTCCTGTCGTCCATCCCCGGTGCGTCCGTCACCAGCATCAAGGTCGACTCGGTGCTGCACGAGTTCTCGACGATCGAGGGCGTGACCGAGGACGTCACCGAGGTCATCCTCAACCTCAAGGGCCTCGTCGTCTCCTCGGAGCACGATGAGCCGGTCGTCATGTACCTGCGCAAGTCGGGTGCCGGTGACGTCACCGCAGCGGACATCACCCCGCCCGCCGGCGTCGAGGTCCACAACCCCGACCTGAAGATCGCCACGCTGTCCGACAAGGGCAAGCTGGACGTCGAGCTCGTCGTCGAGCGTGGCCGCGGCTACGTCTCGGCCGTGCAGAACAAGGGCGCGGACAACGAGATCGGCCGGATCCCGGTCGACTCGATCTACAGCCCGGTCCTCAAGGTCACCTACAAGGTCGAGGCCACCCGTGTCGAGCAGCGCACGGACTTCGACAAGCTCGTGATCGACGTCGAGACCAAGCCGTCGATGCGTCCTCGCGACGCCATCGCCTCGGCCGGCAAGACGCTGGTCGAGCTCTTCGGCCTGGCTCGCGAGCTCAACGTCGAGGCCGAGGGCATCGACATCGGTCCCTCGCCCGTCGACGAGCAGCTCGCTGCCGACCTCGCCCTCCCGGTCGAGGACCTGCAGCTGACCGTCCGGTCGTACAACTGCCTCAAGCGCGAGGGCATCCACACCGTGGGTGAGCTCATCAGCCGCTCGGAGCAGGACCTGCTCGACATCCGCAACTTCGGTGCGAAGTCGATCGACGAGGTCAAGGCCAAGCTGGTCGAGATGGGCCTGTCCCTCAAGGACAGCGCGCCCGGCTTCGACCCGCACGCTGCCCTGGCGGCGTACGGCGACGACGACGACGACGCCTTCGTCGAGGACGAGCAGTACTGATTCAATGGTGCGAGCGTGTCGCCTTCGGCGCCACGCTGCCGCACCGCGGTTGATCCTTGATCGTGGTGTGGGTGGTGTGGCGTCTCACCGGCGCCACGCTGCCGCACCGCGGTCGACGTCTGATCGCAGTGTCCAAACCGTCCCTCTCCCTGAGGGACGTCTACCCCGGTACCTGACACGGCCGGAGAGAAGCGAGAAACTGACATGCCCAAGCCCAAGAAGGGCAAGCGCCTCGGCGGTAGCCCCGCCCACCAGCGCCTGATCCTGGCGAACCTGGCCACCGCCCTGTTCGAGCACGGCCGTATCACCACCACCGAGACCAAGGCGCGCATGCTGCGCCCGTTCGCGGAGAAGCTGATCACCAAGGCCAAGCGTGGAGACCTGCACAACCGTCGCGAGGTCCTCAAGACCCTCCGCGACAAGTCGGTCGTGCACACCCTCTTCACCGAGATCGGGCCGACGTTCGCCGAGCGTCCGGGCGGCTACACCCGCATCACCAAGATCGGTCCGCGCAAGGGCGACAACGCCCCCATGGCGGTCATCGAGCTGGTGACCGAGGCGTACAGCCCCAAGGCTGCCTCGACCAAGAAGACGCAGGCCGCCGCCCCGGCGCCGGTCGTCGCGGACGAGGAGGCTCCCGCCGAGGAGACCACCGAGACCGCCGACGCGTCGACCGACACCGAGGTGACCGAGGCTCCGGCCGAGGAGACCACCGAGACCGAGGCCCCGGCCGAGGACGAGGCGGCCACCGAGGCTCCGGCCGAGGACG
Organism: Nocardioides sp. P5_C9_2; assembly: GCF_054049555.1. Taxonomy (NCBI): domain Bacteria; kingdom Bacillati; phylum Actinomycetota; class Actinomycetes; order Propionibacteriales; family Nocardioidaceae; genus Nocardioides; species Nocardioides sp. P5_C9_2. The sequence goes on along the minus strand of NZ_JBFUMD010000177.1, from coordinate 61 downwards.
ACAGCTCCAAGTGAGCTGACCAGTCACCCCTCGAAGGCCCGCCACCCCACCGGGGTGGCGG
>NZ_JBFUMD010000176.1:0-7151 GCF_054049555.1 Nocardioides sp. P5_C9_2 | reverse complement strand
GCCCGGTGTCGTGCCTACGTCGAGGTCAGTTCTGGTAGGAACCGAAGTCGAAGTCGTCCAGCGCGACGGCCTGGCCGCCGTTGCCGAAGTCGTAGTCGTAGCTGTCGTAGCCGGTCACGGAGTACGCCGCGGCGCGGGCCTCCTCGGTCGGCTCGACCCGGATGTTGCGGTACCGCTCCAGGCCGGTGCCGGCCGGGATCAGCTTGCCGATGATCACGTTCTCCTTCAGGCCACGCAGGCTGTCGGAGCGACCGTTGATCGCGGCGTCCGTGAGCACCCGGGTGGTCTCCTGGAAGGAGGCCGCCGAGAGCCACGACTCGGTCGCGAGCGAGGCCTTGGTGATGCCCATCAGCACCGGGCGACCCGAGGCGGGCTTGGTGCCCTCGGAGACCGCGCGGCGGTTCTCCTCCTCGAAGCGCACGCGGTCGACCAGGTCGGACGGCAGCAGGTTGGTGTCGCCCGACTCGATGACCGTGATCCGGCGCAGCATCTGCCGCACGATGATCTCGATGTGCTTGTCGTGGATCGACACACCCTGCGAGCGGTACACGTTCTGCACCTCGTCGACCAGGTGCTCCTGAGCCTTGCGGACACCCAGGATGCGCAGCACGTCCTGCGGGTCCTCGGTACCGACGGTGAGCTTCTGGCCGACCTCGATGTGGTCGCCGTCGGCCACCAGCAGGCGCGAGCGCTTGCTGACCGGGTACTCCTGGACCTCGGAGCCGTCGTCCGGGGTGACCAGGACCTTGCGGGCCTTGTCGGTCTCCTCGATCTCGACGCGACCGGCCGCCTCGGCGATCGGCGAGCGACCCTTGGGCGAGCGGGCCTCGAAGAGCTCGACCACACGGGGCAGACCCTGCGTGATGTCGTCCGCGGAGGCCACACCACCGGTGTGGAAGGTACGCATCGTCAGCTGCGTGCCGGGCTCACCGATCGACTGGGCCGCGATGATGCCGACGGCCTCGCCGATGTCGACGAGCTTGCCGGTCGCCAGCGAACGGCCGTAGCACTTCGCGCAGGTACCGGTGCGGGCGTCACAGGTCAGCACGGAGCGGACCTTGACCTCCTCGATGCCGGCCGCGATCAGCTCGCCGATCTTCACGTCGCCCAGGTCCTCACCGGCGGCGGCGAGCACGTCGCCCGACTCCGGGTGGGTGACCTCGACGGCCGACGAGCGGGCGTACGCCGCGGTCTCGGCGTTCTCGTGCTTGCGCACGACGCCGTCCTCGCCCCGCTCACCGATCCGCTTGGGCAGACCGCGCTCGGTGCCACAGTCGTCCTCACGGATGATGACGTCCTGCGAGACGTCCACCAGACGACGGGTCAGGTAGCCCGAGTCGGCGGTGCGCAGCGCGGTGTCGGCCAGACCCTTGCGGGCACCGTGGGTGGAGATGAAGTACTCCAGGACCGAGAGGCCCTCACGGAAGTTGGCCTTGATGGGCCGCGGGATGATGTCACCCTTCGGGTTGGCCACCAGACCACGCATGGCCGCCACCTGACGGATCTGCATCATGTTTCCGGAGGCACCCGAGTCGACCATCATGTAGATCGGGTTGGTCCGGTCGAAGTTGGCCTCCATCGCCTTCGCGACGTCGTTGGACGCCTGGGTCCAGATCTCGATGAGCTCCTGGCGACGCTCGTCGTCGGTCACGAGACCGCGCTCGAACTGCTTCTGGACCTTCTCCGCCTGCGCCTCGTAGTCGGCGAGGATCTCGGCCTTGTTGCCCGGCGTCGTCACGTCGTCGATGGAGACCGTCACACCGGAGCGGGTGGCCCAGTGGAAGCCGGCGTCCTTGAGGGCGTCGAGCGAGGCAGCGACCTCGACCTTGGTGTAGCGCTCGGCGAGGTCGTTGACGATCGCGCCGAGGGCCTTCTTGCCCACCTCGTAGTTCACGAAGGGGTAGTCGGCCGGCAGGGTGTCGTTGAACAGCACCCGGCCCAGCGTGGTCTCGAGCAGGACCGAGCGGCCCTGCTCCCAGTCCGCGCCGGCCTCGTCCTCGAGCGGCGGGACGATGTCGTCGAGACGGATCTTCACCGTGCTCTGCAGGGTGATCTCGGCCCGGTCGTAGGCCATGATCGCCTCGGACGGGGTCGAGAAGATCCGGCCGTCGCCGACCTGGTCGTCACGGTCGGTGGTCAGCCAGAACAGGCCGATGATCATGTCCTGCGAGGGCATGGTCACCGGACGGCCGTCAGACGGCTTGAGGATGTTGTTCGTCGACAGCATCAGGATCCGTGCCTCGGCCTGGGCCTCGGCCGACAGCGGCAGGTGCACCGCCATCTGGTCACCGTCGAAGTCGGCGTTGAACGCGCCGCACACGAGCGGGTGGATCTGGATGGCCTTGCCCTCGATCAGCTGGGGCTCGAAGGCCTGGATGCCGAGGCGGTGCAGCGTGGGCGCACGGTTGAGCAGCACGGGGTGCTCGGTGATGACCTCTTCGAGGACGTCCCACACGACCGGGCGGGCGCGCTCGACCATCCGCTTGGCGGACTTGATGTTCTGCGCGTGCGACAGGTCGACGAGGCGCTTCATCACGAACGGCTTGAACAGCTCGAGCGCCATCTGCTTGGGCAGACCGCACTGGTGCAGCTTGAGCTGCGGGCCCGACACGATGACCGAACGGCCCGAGTAGTCCACGCGCTTGCCGAGGAGGTTCTGGCGGAAGCGCCCCTGCTTGCCCTTGAGCATGTCGGAGAGCGACTTGAGCGGACGGTTGCCCGGACCGGTCACCGGGCGGCCACGACGACCGTTGTCGAAGAGGCTGTCGACGGCCTCCTGCAGCATCCGCTTCTCGTTGTTGACGATGATCTCGGGAGCACCGAGGTCGAGCAGGCGCTTGAGGCGGTTGTTGCGGTTGATGACGCGGCGGTACAGGTCGTTGAGGTCGGAGGTCGCGAAGCGGCCACCGTCGAGCTGCACCATCGGACGCAGGTCCGGCGGGATGACCGGGACGGCGTCCAGGACCATGCCGATGGGCTGGTTGCCCGTCTTGCGGAAGGCGTCGACGACCTTGAGGCGCTTGAGGGCGCGGACCTTCTTCTGGCCCTTGCCGTTGGCGATGGTGTCGCGCAGCGACTCCACCTCGGCCTCGATGTCGAAGTCCTGGAGGCGCTTCTGGATCGCCGTGGCGCCCATGAAGCCCTCGAAGTACTTGCCGAACCACGTCTTCATCTCGCGGTAGAGGAGCTCGTCGCCGAGCAGGTCCTGCACCTTGAGGGACTTGAACGTGTTCCAGACCTCGTCGAGGCGGTCGATCTCGCGCTGCGCACGATCACGCAGCTGCTTCATCTCGCGCTCGGCGCCGTCCTTGACCTTGCGGCGCTGGTCGGCCTTGGCACCCTCGGCCTCGAGGGCCGCGAGGTCCTCCTCGAGCTTCTTGGTGCGGTCGTCGATGGAGGTGTCGCGACGCTTCTCGAGACGCTCGCGCTCCAGGCCGACCTTGCCCTCGAGCGAGGACAGGTCGCGGTGACGCGCGTCCTCGTCGACGGAGGTGATCATGTACGCCGCGAAGTAGATGACCTTCTCGAGGTCCTTCGGGGCGAGGTCGAGCAGGTAGCCCAGGCGCGAGGGGACGCCCTTGAAGTACCAGATGTGGGTCACGGGAGCGGCGAGCTCGATGTGGCCCATCCGCTCGCGACGGACCTTGGAGCGGGTGACCTCGACGCCGCAGCGCTCGCAGATGATGCCCTTGAAGCGCACGCGCTTGTACTTGCCGCAGTAGCACTCCCAGTCCCGGGTGGGACCGAAGATCTTCTCGCAGAAGAGGCCGTCACGCTCGGGCTTGAGCGTGCGGTAGTTGATGGTCTCCGGCTTCTTGACCTCACCGTGGCTCCACCCGCGGATGTCCTCCGCGGTGGCCAGGCCGATCTGAAGCTGGTCGAAGAAGTTCACGTCGAGCACGATGGCTGCAACCCTTCAGTTGGTACGAAATTCATGGGTGAGGGACCGAGGAGGGGCGGTGCGCCGGGGACCGGCGCACCGCCTCGTCACWCAGACTTCTTCGACCGAGCTCGGCTCACGACGCGACAGGTCGATGCCCAGCTCCTCGGCGGCCCGGAAGACGTCTTCCTCGGCGTCCTTGAGCTCGATGGCCGACCCGTCGTGCGACAGCACCTCGACGTTCAGGCACAGCGACTGCATCTCCTTGACGAGCACCTTGAACGACTCGGGGATGCCGGAGTCGGGGATGTTCTCGCCCTTGACGATGGCCTCGTAGACCTTGACGCGCCCGGGCACGTCGTCGGACTTGATCGTCAGCAGCTCCTGCAGGGCGTAGGCGGCGCCGTACGCCTCCATCGCCCAGACCTCCATCTCACCGAAGCGCTGGCCACCGAACTGGGCCTTACCGCCCAGCGGCTGCTGCGTGATCATCGAGTAGGGGCCGGTGCTGCGCGCGTGGATCTTGTCGTCCACGAGGTGGTGCAGCTTGAGGATGTACATGTAGCCGACCGAGACCGGCGCGGGGAACGGCTCGCCGGAGCGGCCGTCGAAGAGCGACGCCTTGCCGGTCTCGTCGATCATCCGCACACCGTCGCGCGTCGGGTACGTCGCACCCAGCAGACCGGTGATCTCGTCCTCGCGCGCACCGTCGAAGACGGGCGTGGCGACCTTGGTGCCCGGCTCGGACTTCTCGGCGTGGATCGCCATGAGGCGGTCCTTCCACTCCGCGGAGCCCTGGTCGTCGTGCAGGTCGAGGTCCCAGCCCTGCTTGGCCAGCCAGCCGAGGTGGAGCTCGAGGATCTGGCCGATGTTCATCCGGCGCGGCACACCCAGCGGGTTGAGCACGACGTCGACCGGGGTGCCGTCCTCCATGAACGGCATGTCCTCGATCGGCAGGATCTTGGCGATGACGCCCTTGTTGCCGTGACGACCGGCGAGCTTGTCACCCACCGAGATCTTGCGCTTCTGGGCGACGTAGACGCGGACCAGCTGGTTTACGCCCGGGGGCAGCTCGTCGCCGTCCTCGCGGTCGAAGACGCGCACGCCGATGACCGTGCCGGACTCACCGTGCGGCACCTTCATCGAGGTGTCGCGCACCTCGCGCGCCTTCTCGCCGAAGATCGCGCGGAGCAGCCGCTCCTCGGGGGTCAGCTCGGTCTCACCCTTGGGCGTGACCTTGCCGACGAGGATGTCACCGGTGGTGACCTCGGCGCCGATGCGGATGATGCCGCGGTCGTCGAGGTCGGCCAGGCCCTCCTCGGAGACGTTCGGGATGTCCCGGGTGATCTCCTCGGGGCCGAGCTTGGTGTCGCGGGCGTCGACCTCGTGCTCCTCGATGTGGATCGAGGTGAGGACGTCCTCCTGCACCAGGCGCTGGCTGAGGATGATCGCGTCCTCGTAGTTGTGGCCCTGCCACGGCATGAAGGCCACGAGCAGGTTGGTGCCGAGCGCCATCTCGGCCTGGTCGGTGCACGGACCGTCGGCGATCGGCGAGCCGACCTCGAGGCGGTCGCCCTCCACCACCAGCGGGCGCTGGTTGATGCAGGTGCCCTGGTTGGAGCGACGGAACTTGGCCAGCTTGTAGGTCTGGTAGGAGCCGTCGTCGTTCATCGTCTCGATGAAGTCGGCGGACACCTCCTTCACGACACCGGCCTTCTCGGCCACGACGACGTCACCGGCGTCGACGGCGGCGCGGTACTCCATGCCGGTGCCGACCAGCGGCGAGTCGCTCGTGATGAGCGGCACGGCCTGGCGCTGCATGTTGGCGCCCATGAGGGCACGGTTGGCGTCGTCGTGCTCGAGGAAGGGGATCAGGGCCGTCGCGACCGACACCATCTGGCGCGGCGAGACGTCCATGTAGTCGACCTCCTCGGCCAGGATCGCGTCGACCTCGCCGCGCTGCTGGCGCACGAGCACGCGCTCCTCGACGAACTTGTTGTTCTTGTCGAGGGGGGCGTTGGCCTGGGCGATGACGTAGCGGTCCTCGTCGTCGGCGGTCAGGTAGTCGACCTTGTCGCTGACGACACCCTTCTCGACGCGGCGGTACGGCGTCTCGACGAAGCCGAACGGGTTGATCCGTCCGTACGACGCGAGCGAGCCGATGAGGCCGATGTTCGGGCCTTCCGGGGTCTCGATCGGGCACATGCGGCCGTAGTGCGACGGGTGGACGTCACGGACCTCCATGCCGGCGCGGTCACGGGAGAGACCACCGGGGCCCAGCGCGGAGAGGCGACGCTTGTGCGTCAGACCCGCGATGGGGTTGGTCTGGTCCATGAACTGCGAGAGCTGCGAGGTGCCGAAGAACTCCTTCAGCGCCGCGACCACGGGACGGATGTTGATCAGGGACTGCGGCGTGATGGCCTCGACGTCCTGGGTCGTCATCCGCTCGCGGACCACGCGCTCCATGCGCGCCAGACCGGTGCGGAGCTGGTTCTGGATCAGCTCGCCGACCGTGCGCATGCGGCGGTTGCCGAAGTGGTCGATGTCGTCGGCCTGGACCTTGACCGGCTTGTCGTCGGGGCCCATGACCACGTTGCCGGCGGCGTCGACGAAGTCGGGCGCGTCGACCGGCGTGCCGGCGGCGTGCAGCTCGACGATGTAGCGGATCGCGGCGACGATGTCGTCGACGGTCAGCGTCTGCTGGTCGAAGGCCTCGGCCTGGCCGAGCTTCTTGTTGATCTTGTAGCGGCCGACCTTGGCCAGGTCGTAGCGCTTGTTGTTGAAGTAGTAGTTGTTCAACAACGTCTGCGCGGCCTCACGCGTGGGCGGTTCGCCCGGGCGCAGCTTGCGGTAGATGTCGAGGAGCGCCTCGTCCTGGGTCTGCGGGGTGTCCTTGTCCAGCGTGAGCATCATCGACTCGTACTGGCCGAACTCCTCGCGGATCTGCTCGGTGGTCCAGCCGAGCGCCTTGAGCAGGACGGTGACGTTCTGCTTGCGCTTGCGGTCGAGCCGCACGCCGACCAGGTCGCGCTTGTCGATCTCGAACTCGAGCCAGGCGCCGCGGCTCGGGATGAGCTTGGCGGTGTAGATGTCCTTGTCGGACGTCTTGTCCGCCGAGCGCTCGAAGTAGACACCGGGCGAGCGCACGAGCTGGGACACGACGACCCGCTCGGTGYCGTTGATGATGAAGGTGCCCTTGCGGGTCATCATGGGGAAGTCGCCCATGAAGACCGTCTGGCCCTTGATCTCACCGGTCTCGTGGTTCATGAAC
>NZ_JBFUMD010000175.1:0-7154 GCF_054049555.1 Nocardioides sp. P5_C9_2 | reverse complement strand
CGTGGTGACCATCCAGGTGGCCGGCCAGCAGGGCCAGGGCTCGGGGTCCGGGATCATCCTGAGCGCCGACGGCACGATCCTGACGAACAACCACGTCGTCGAGGTCGCCGCCGGCGGTGGCACCGTCCGCGTCTACTTCGCCGACGGGACCAGCGCGCCGGCCGAGGTGCTGGGCACCGACCCGCTCACCGACACCGCGGTCATCAAGGCCGACGGGGTCAGCGGCCTCACCCCCGCGACCATCGGCCAGTCGGCCAACCTCGACGTCGGCCAGGACGTGGTCGCCTTCGGCGCCCCCTTCGGCCTCGACTCCACCGTCACCAGCGGCATCGTGAGCGCCCTGGACCGGCCGGTCAACGTCGGCACCGACAGCGAGGGCAACTCCACGACGTACCCCGCGATCCAGACCGACGCGGCCATCAACCCCGGCAACTCGGGTGGGCCGCTGGTCGACATGACGGGCGCGGTCGTGGGCATCAACTCCTCGATCCGTACGGCGTCGCAGGACAGCAGCGCCCAGGGCGGCTCGATCGGCCTCGGCTTCGCCATCCCCATCGACGAGGTGATGCCGATCGTCGACCAGATGATCGCCGGCGACACCCCCACCCACGCCCGCCTCGGCATCCAGGTGTCGGACTCGGGGTCCGCGGCCGAGGGCGCCGGCGGTGCCAAGGTCGGACAGGTGGGCGACGGCTCGACCGCCGCCGACGCCGGCCTGGAGCAGGGCGACGTCATCACCCGCGTGGACGACCACGCCATCACCGACGCGGACTCGCTGGTCGCCACCATCCGGTCCTACCGCCCCGGCGACAAGGTCGAGGTCACCTGGACCAGCGGCGGCCAGGAGCAGACCGCCACGCTCACCCTCGACTCGGACGCGGCCACCGGCTGAGCCGGCCCGACGCGGCCCCGGGCGGACCAGCCGCCCGGGGCACTCGGCCGTGTGCACATCGCCTCGTGCGGCGGTTCGCGCCATGATGGGGTCGCCACACCAGGTGACGACCCCAAGGAGCCCCATGCAGCTCGAGCTGTCTGCCGAGGACGCCGCGTTCCGCGAGGAGCTGCGCACGTTCTTCACCACCGAGTTCCCCCAGGAGATCCGCGACACCGTGCTGGAGGGCCGGCACCTGACGCGGGAGCAGATCGTGGAGAGCCAGCAGGTCCTCAACAAGGCCGGGCTGGCGGTCCCGCACTGGCCCGAGGAGTGGGGCGGGCGTGGATGGACCGATCTCCAGCGCCACCTGTGGCACGAGGAGATGCAGAGCGCCGGCGTGCCGATCCCGCTGGCCTTCAACGCCTCGATGATCGGCCCGGTGCTCGCGCAGTTCGGCAGCCAGGAGCAGAAGGAGCGCTTCCTGCCCGCGACGGCCAACCTGGACATCTGGTGGTCGCAGGGCTTCTCCGAGCCCGACGCGGGCTCGGACCTGGCGAGCCTGCGCACCACCGCCGTCCGCGACGGCGACGACTGGGTGGTCAACGGGCAGAAGACCTGGACCACCCTGGGCCAGCACGGCGACTGGATCTTCACCCTGGTCCGCACCGACCCCGACGTGAAGAAGCAGGCCGGCATCTCGATGCTGCTCATCGACATGACGCTGCCCGGCGTCGAGGTGCGTCCCATCGAGCTCATCGACGGGGGCCACGAGGTCAACGAGGTCTGGTTCACCGACGTCCGGGTGCCCGGCGACCTGCTGGTCGGCGACCTCAACGGCGGGTGGACGATCGCCAAGTTCCTGCTCGGCAACGAGCGCGTCGGCGTCGCACCTGTCGGCCTCACCAAGCGGGCGCTCGCCACCCTCAAGGCCAACGCGGGCGACCGGCTCGACGACCCCTACGTCCGGTCCCGCATCGTCGAGATCGAGAACGAGCTGCTGGCCCTCGAGCTCACCGCACTGCGCGTGGTGGCCCACTCCGCGGGTGGCGAGCCGCACCCGGCCTCGTCGGTGCTCAAGCTCAAGGGCACCGAGCTCCAGCAGGCCGTCAGCGAGCTCGCGGTCGACCTGGCCGGGCCGGCGTCGATCGCCTCCGGGGCCGGCGACGACTCGCCGCTCGCGGGCTGGGCCCGCCGCAGCGCCCCGACCTACCTCAACCTCCGCAAGGCGTCGATCTACGGCGGGTCCAACGAGATCCAGCGCCAGATCATCGCCCGCACGATCCTGGGACTCTGACATGGACTTCACCTACGACGACGAGCAGCAGGCGCTGCGCGAGGCCGTGCGTGGCCTCCTCACCAAGCAGTACGGCGACTACGAGGTCCGCCGCCGGACGACGGCCGAGGACCCGGGGTTCGACGAGGACCTCTGGCGTCGGCTGGCCGACATGGGGGTCCTGGGCCTGCCCTTCGCGGAGAGCGACGGCGGGGTCGGCGCAGGTCCGGTCGAGATCGGCATCGTGTGCCGCGAGCTCGGCCGGGTCCTCGCCCCCGAGCCCTACCTGACCGGGGTGGTGCTGGCCGGCGGGCTGGTGTCCGCGGCCGGGACCGCGGAGCAGCGCGCCGAGGTCCTCGGAGCGGTCGCCGCCGGAGAGCGCGTGCTCGCGGTCGCCCACGACGAGCCCGAGGGTCCCCGCTGGGCCACCGACGCCCCCGGCACCACGGCGACCCGGGACGGGGACGGTTGGACCCTCACCGGCACCAAGGACCCGGTCCTGCACGGCGCGCGCGCCGACCAGGTCGTGGTCACCGCGACCCTGCCCGACGGCGGCACCGGCCTCTTCCTGGTCGACGCCAGCGGCGGCGACGCGCTCGACCGCACCGGCTACCCGACGTACGACGGGGGGCGCGCCGCGCGGCTCGTCCTCGACGCCACCCCGGCCGTGCCGCTCGGCGACGCCGCCACCGACCGTTCGGCGACCCTCGCCACGATGCTCGACCTCACCCGCGTGATGGCCGCCAACCAGGCACTCGGCGTCATGCAGGCCCAGCTCGCGGCCACCACGTCGTACCTCACCAGCCGCACGCAGTTCGGCGTCACGCTCAACACCTTCCAGGCGCTGACGTTCCGGGCCTCGGACATGTACGTCTCGCTGGAGCTGACCCACAGCGTCGTCGACTGGGCGACCATGGTCATCGCGACCGGCGACCGGGACCGGCTGACCGAGGCCGCCGCCCGCTGCGCGCTGCAGACCAGCCGGGCCTCGCGGCACATCGGCCAGGAGGCCATCCAGCTCCACGGCGGCATCGCGATGACCGCGGAGTACTCCGTCGGCACCGCCACCGCCCACCTGACCGTCCTGGACCACCTCTTCGGCGACGGCGACCACCACCTGGGCCAGCTGGCCGCGGGCGTCACCGACCACCGCACGCTGGAGGCGTTGAGCTGATGGACCTCTCCCTCTCCGACGAGCAGCAGGCCTTCCGTGCTCTCGCGCGCGACTTCCTCGACAAGGAGGCGATCCCGCACCGCACCCGGTGGGACCGCGACGAGGCCGTCGACCTCGCCATCGTGCCCAAGATGGCCGAGATCGGCTTCTTCGGCCTGACCATCCCCGAGGAGTACGGCGGGCTGGGCGGCGACTACGTCACCTACGCGCTGGCCATGGAGGAGCTCGGGCGCGCCGACTCGGCCCTGCGCGGCATCGTGTCGGTGAGCAGCGGGCTGGTCGGCAAGTCGATCCTGTTCTTCGGCTCCGAGGAGCAGAAGCAGGAGTGGCTCCCCCAGCTGGCGTCCGCACGCAGGCTGGGGTGCTTCGGCCTCACCGAGCCCGACACCGGTTCCGACGCCGGCAACCTCACCTCGCGGGCCACCCGCGACGGGTCGGACTGGGTGCTCAACGGGCAGAAGCTCTTCATCACCAACGGCACCTGGGCCGACGTGGCGCTGGTCTTCGCCCGCACCAGCGACGACGGCCCCCGCGGAGTGACGGCGTTCCTCGTCCCCACCGACACCCCCGGCTTCGAGGCCCGCGAGATCAAGGGCAAGCTCGGCCTGCGCGGACAGGCGACCGCGGAGCTCTTCCTCGCCGACGTCCGGGTCCCCGACTCGGCCGTGCTGGGCGAGGTGGGCCAGGGCTTCAAGATCGCGATGAGCACCCTCGACAAGGGTCGTCTCGCGGTCGCCGCGGGCTGCGTCGGCATCGTGCAGGGCTGCCTGGAGACCTCCGTCGAGTACGCCACCACCCGCACCCAGTTCGGCCGGCCCATCGCGGGGTTCCAGCTCGTCCAGGACATGCTCGCCGACATCTCCGTCGACGCCGACGCGGCGCGGCTGCTGGTGTGGCGCTGCGCCGACCTGGTCGACCGGGGCGAGCCGTTCGGCACGGCCGCGTCCAAGGCCAAGCTCTTCGCCTCCGAGGCCGCCGTCCGAGCCGCCAACAACGCCATCCAGGTGCACGGCGGGGCGGGGTACGTCGACGACTACCCGGCCGCGAAGTACCTCCGCGACGCTCGGGTGATGACGCTGTACGAGGGCACCTCGCAGATCCAGAAGCTGCTCATCGGGCGGGCCGAGACGGGCATCAGCGCCTTCGTGTGATGCTCCCGCGTCGTCGCGCGTCCCTCAGGGACCCGCCTCGACGATCCGTCGGACCTCGGCGAGAACGAGGTCGAAGGGACCGATCCGGGTCAGCACCCAGGACGCACCGCGGTCGAGCCACGGCGCGACGTCCTGCTCGGGCCTGAGGTCGACCACCACCTCGAAGCCCGGCGCCGGGTCGTGCTCGGCCAGTGAGTCGGCCACGGTGTCGAGGTCGTCCGGGCCGTCCAGGCCGATGACGAAGAGACCGTCGTGCCGCGCGGCCCGGCGCACGGGCGCCCGGTTGCCGAACCGTCCGCCCAGCCAGATCGGTACGGCGGAGGCCGGGCCGGCGCGGACGCCGCGAGCGACGTAGTGGTCTCCGTCGTGGTCCACAGCCCCGCCGGCCAGCAGTGCGGTGAGCACCTCCAGCCCCTCGTCGAGCATCCGGCCGCGCACCCTCGGGTCCGGCTCGTCGCCGAAGGCGCTGAACTCCCCCACCCAGTCGTCGCCGAGCCCCAGGCCGAGCACGAGGCGGTCGTCCGACAGGACCGCCAGGCTGGCCGCCTGTCGAGCCAGCACCTGCGGTCGCCGCCGCGCCAGCGGGGTCACCATCGGTCCGAGCAGCAGGCGCTCGGTCCGCATCGCGACCGCTGCGCAGCACGTCCACACGTCCGCGATCGCGGTGACCCGCTCGCCGTACTGCAGGTGGTCCCAGACGAAGAACCCGTCCCAGCCGGCCGCCTCCGCGGCGGCGGCCAGGTCGCCGACCGCGCGGGGATCGGCCAGGGCGTCGAAGGGGGCGACGAAGAGTCCGCGGCGTGTGGTCATGCCTCGATCATGCCGACCCCGCGCCCCGAGGCACCGCCGTACGGCGCATCAGTCGCTCCGGCGGCTGGTCGGCCGACTGGTCGGGTGGCACCCCGAGGTCGACGAAGCCGCACCGCTCGTAGGCCCGGATCGCCCGCGCGTTGTCGTCACGGACCATGAGGACCGTGTCCCGGCCCGACGAGGTGGCCCACCCGACGACGTGGTCGATGAGCCGCGCCGCGAGCCCGGTCCCGCGATGCTCGGGGGCGACCCACATCGAGATGAGCTCGACGCCGTCCGGCGACGGCACGCCCGAGACGACGCCGACGGCGCCCGCCTCGCTCCGCGCCACGACCGTCAGGGGCACGTCGGTGAGCCGGGCCCGCCACCGCTCCTCGGTCGCCTCGACCCAGTCGGCGTGGCGCGACCCGAARGCGCCGGGCGAGTCGGCGAGGGACGCGAGCCGGACGTCCCGGAACTCGCGCCAACCGTCCGGGCCGACCCGCACGACCTCGGGGAGCAGGTGCTTCTGGAAGTCCCCGAGCCGCGCGACCGGGAGGAAGCCGAGCGCCTCGTTGACGGCGATCATGTGTGCGTTGACCTCGGCGTTGTAGGTCGTCAGCCGGTGCACGTCCGGGCGCTCGCCCTGGAGCAGACGCAGGTTGGCCACCTTGACCGCGAGGCCGAGCCGGTGGCCGCGGTGGTCGCGACGCACCAGGGTGCCCCACTGGTAGGCGCGCCCGGGCTCGTGGACCGTCGTCGCCAGGTCGGTGTAGGCCACCACGACACCGTCGGCGTCGAGGGCGACGGTGTTGTACTTGGTGCGCCCCTGCCGCGCGATCGTCCCCTCCCGCTCGCGCACCGCCTCGGGGCTGACTGCCTCCGGCTCCAGATCGAGGTCACCGGTCGGCGCCTCGGTGGCCAGGCTGGACGTCACCTCGGCCCAGCCGGTCAGCAGGTCGTCCGGCACGGGCCCCGACCAGGACCTCACCGTGTACGCCGCGTGCTCGCGCGCCGCGTCCCGCGCCAGGCGGTCGAGCACCCCCGCGGCCACCGGAATGGTGAGCTCGCGCTGGACCTCGGAGAGCGCGAGCGCCCAGCCCCGGGCGGCCGCGAAGGCCGGCCCCGACGCGCCCGCCCCGTCGGACCCCGCGTCGTACGGCCAGGACGCGAGGCCGGTGAGGACCCGGCGACCGCGCTCGCGCGCGCACGACTCGAGGTGCGCCAGCATCTCCGTGCCGTGGCCGCGGCGCCGGTGGGCGGGCAGCACGTGGACGGTCATCTCGGCCAGCTCGGGGTTGTCGAGCAGCGGGGTCCGCATCCAGCCGGCGGCGACCGTCTCGCCGTCGACGAGGCCCGACCAGCCCCCGGTCCACGAGTGCGACCCGCCGTCCTGCATCGCCGCCCGGAGCTCCTCCAGGCGCCACGTGGCGGCGGAGTCGCCGAGCGCGTGCCGCTCGGCGACGTCGTACGCGCGGTGCCACGCGACGAACGCGGCGTCGTCGGAGGGATCGAGCTCCCGGATCTCCAGGTCGCTCATCGGGCGCGGGCCACCCGGCCCTCGTCCCACACGGGGYCGTCGGACTCGTAGACCTCCCCGTCGGCGCCGTAGACCAGGAACCGGTCGAAGCCACGGGCGAACCACCGGTCGTGGGTGACGGCGAGCACCGTGCCGTCGAAGGCCTCGAGCCCGGCCTCCAGGGCCTCGGCGCTCTGCACGTCGAGGTTGTCGGTGGGCTCGTCGAGCAGCAGCAGGGTGGCCCCGCTCAGCTCCAGCAGCAGGATCTGGAAGCGCGCCTGCTGGCCGCCGGACAGCGACTCGAAGGTCTGCTCCCCCGCGTGCGCGAGCTCGTAGCGATCAAGCACCCGACTGGCCTGCTCGCGCCCCATGCC
>NZ_JBFUMD010000174.1:0-7156 GCF_054049555.1 Nocardioides sp. P5_C9_2 | reverse complement strand
CCTCGGGGGCGATCTCCTCGTGCCGCGCGAGCAGCTTGACCACCGTGTCGTCGGCGATCTCCTCGAGCGTCCCGGTGGGGACGTCCGGCACGGTGTTGACCTTCAGCCGCGGCATGAAGTCGTGCTCGCGAGCGAAGCCGGACGTCTTCTCCAGGGCGAAGGTCGTCCCGGGGATCTCGCTGCGGATCGCCGCGCCGACCTCCAGCAGCACCTCGGTGGGGATGGTCCGCGCGGTGCGGACGGAGCGACGGGCGACGTCGTACACGATGCCGCCGTTGCTGCAGATCGCGAGGCCGTGCCCCCCGACCTCCTCCCACAGCTGCTCCATCCACCGCATGGGACGCCCGGTGGTGAAGACGACGGGTACGCCGAGCTGGTCGAGCGCCCCGAGCACCCCCCGGGTGCGGTCCGTGACGGTGCCGTCGGAGTGGAGCAGGGTGCCGTCGAGGTCGGTGGCGACCAGACGGGGTCTGGTCACGAGGGGAACCATCGGACGAGCTCGACGGCGGCCCCGTCCTCGTACACCGTGTCGGTCACGACGTCGGCGGCGTCGTGGACCTCCTGGACGGCCTGGCCCATGGCGACGCCGCGACCGGCCCAGCGGAGCATCTCGATGTCGTTGCGGCCGTCACCGATGGCCAGCACGTCGCGGGGGTCGACGCCGAGCTCGTCGGCGACGTGCTGCAGGCCGGAGGCCTTGTGCACGCCCTGCGGGGAGAGGTCGAGCCAGGCGGTCCAGCCGACGACGTAGCCGATGGAGTGCAGCCCGAGCGTCTGCGCCAGCTCGACGAAGTCGTCGGCGGTGGCGTCGGGATCGCGGATGATGACGCGACTGACCGGGTGCCCGACGATCTCGTCGAGGTCGGTGATGATCATCTCGCCGGAGAGCTCGCCCGCGGGGAAGTGCCGGTTGACGCGGTAGCCCACGCCCCGCTCCTCGACCGCGACCAGCGCGTTGGGGTGACGCTCGAGGACGGCGGCGACCGCGGGGGCGGCGTCGAAGGTCTCCTCGTGCACCACCTCCACCGGCGGGTAGCGGAAGACCACGGCGCCGTTGGACGCCACGATCCACAGCGGCTCCTGGTCACCGTCGTGGATGTCGAGCAGGTCCGCGATCATGGTCATGCCGTGCGGGGAGCGACCGCTGGCCAGCACGATGTGGGCACCGGCCGCCCGGGCGCGCTGGACGGCGTCGTACACCGCCGGCGAGACCTGCTCGTGGGTCTGGCCCGAGCCCTCGACCCAGGCGAGCAGCGTGCCGTCGATGTCGAGCGCGACCAGCCGCGGCACCCAACCGCTCACGCGCGGTGCCCCACCGGCTGCAGGGGCTCGAGGACCTCGAGGCCCCCGAGGTAGGGCCGCAGCGCCTCGGGCACGGTGACCGACCCGTCGGCGTTCTGGTGCGTCTCGAGGATGGCCACGATCGTGCGGGTGATCGCGGTCAGCGTGCCGTTGAGGGTGGCGACCGGGGCGATGCCGCCGTCCGTGCGCTGGCGGGTGTCGAGGCGACGGGTCTGGAAGTCGAGGCAGTTGGAGGCCGACGTCAGCTCGCGGAACTTGCCCTGGGTGGGGATCCACACCTCGCAGTCGAACTTGCGGATCGCCGACAGCCCGAGGTCCCCGGCGGCGACGTCGATGACGCGGTAGGCCAGCCCGAGCTTGTCGAGGAACTCCTTCTCCCAGGCCAGCAGCCGCTGGTGCTCGGCGTACGACTCCTCGAGCGTGGTGTAGACGAACATCTCGACCTTGTCGAACCAGTGGACGCGGATGATCCCCTTGGTGTCCTTGCCGTGGGAGCCGGCCTCCTTGCGGAAGCAGGGGCTGAACGCGGCGTAGCGCAGCGGCAGCGACCCGCCGTCCAGGATCTCGTCGGAGTGGTACGCCGCCATGGCGACCTCGCTGSTGCCGACGAGGTACATGTCCTCGCCCTCGATGCGGTAGACGTCGTCGGCGGCCTGACCGAGGAAGCCGGTGCCCTCCATGGCGCGCGGCTTGACCAGCGACGGCGCGATCACCTGGGTGAAGCCGGCCTCGCGGGCCTGGTCCATGGCCATGCTGACCAGGGCGAGCTCGAGGCGGGCGCCGATGCCGGTGAGGAAGTAGAAGCGCGAGCCCGACACCTTGGCGCCGCGCTCGAGGTCGATGGCGCCGAGGATCCGGCCGAGCTCGATGTGGTCACGTGGCTCGAAGTCGAACTCGCGCGGCGTGCCCACGTGCTCGATGAGGGCGAAGTCCTCCTCGCCGCCCGCCGGTGCCTCGTCCGAGGCGACGTTGGGGATCGAGCGGAGCGCCTGGTCCCACTCCTGCTCGGCCGCGTTCTGGGCGGCCTCGAGCTCCTTGACGGCGGACGCGAGGTCCTTGACCTGCGCGAGCAGTGCCTGCTTCTCCTCGCCCTGGGCCTGGGCGACCTGCTTGCCCATCGCCTTCTGCTCGGCGCGCCGGTTCTCGTACGCCGCGATCGCGGCGCGGCGGCCCTCGTCGGCGGCCAGGGCCCGGTCGACCACGTCGGGGGAGAGTCCCCGCTTGGCCTGGGCGGCGCGCACGCGGTCGGGGTCGTCTCGGAGCAGGCGTGGGTCGATCACAAGGAGAGGCTATCCGCAAGGGACCTGCATACTGGCGCGGTGCTCGACCGCCCCCGCCACGTGACCCTCCTCTGGGCTGCCGGCTTCGCCCTCGCCTTCGCCGTGATCGCCTGGATGGTCGCCCAGCAGGACCGCTCCCCGCTCGACGCCGTGGACACCTGGGGCCGCAACGCCGAGGACTGGGCCGACGACCACCAGCACCTGCTGACCTTCCTCAGCCTCTTCGAGCACGCCTTCAGCACTGTCGGGATGACGGTGCTCACGGTGCTGCTGGCCGGCGCGCTGCTCTACAACAAGCACCGCCGGGCCGCGCTGTTCACCGTGCTGGTGATGATCACGACGTCACTGATCACCACCGGGTTCAAGCTCAGCCTGGCCCGGTCCCGTCCGGAGTGGCAGGCCTCCTCCGACTTCCTGAAGAGCAAGTCCTTCCCCTCGGGGCACGCCTCGTCGGTCACCGCCTACGCCGCGATCCTGACGGTGCTGGCGCTGATGCTGGTACGCCGCTCCGGCCTGCGGCGCTGGGCGTACGCCGGCTGCGTCCTGCTCGTCCTCCTCACCTGGGCCGACCGGGTGATGCTCGGACGGCACTACCCCACCGACGTGGTCGGCGGGACCCTGCTCGGCCTGGCCGTGACCCTGCTCTTCATCGCGCTCGTCAACCCCCTGCCCCGCGGCCACGCCGTCCACGAGGTGCCGCTCCCGGAGGTCTTCGAGAGCGAGCGCCGGCTCGCGGTCGTCCTCAACCCGATCAAGGTCGAGGACGTCGGCGCGTTCCGCGCGATGGTCACCGCGATGGCGGTCGAGTCCGGGTGGTCGGAGCCGAGCTGGCACCACACGACCATCGAGGACCCGGGCACCGGGATGGCCGAGAGGGCCTCCGTCGAGGGGGCCGACCTCGTCCTGGTCTGCGGCGGCGACGGGACCGTGCGCGAGGTGTGCGCCGAGCTGGCGGGCACCGGCATCCCGGTCGGGATCATCCCGGCCGGCACCGGCAACCTGCTCGCGCGCAACCTCGACATCCCCCTCTACATCCGCTCCGCGATCGACGTGGCGCTCAACGGCCAGKACCGGGCCATCGACCTCGTCGACGTCAGCGGCGACGGGATCGAGGACACCCACTTCATGGTGATGGCCGGGATGGGCTTCGACGCCGCGTTGATGGAGGGGGTCAACGACGGCATCAAGGCACGGGTCGGCTGGCTGGCCTACGTCATCTCCGGGCTGCGGTCGCTGATGTTCCCCGCGGTGAAGATCGAGGTGCAGATCGACGACGAGGAGCCCACGACCCACCGGGCCCRCACCGTGGTCGTCGGCAACGTCGGCTACCTCCAGGCCGGGATGCCGCTGCTGCCGGACGCGGCCATCGACGACGGCGTGCTCGACGTGGTGATCCTGCACCCGAAGCGCTTCCTGTCCTGGATCCCGCTGGCGTTGCGCGTGCTGGCCAAGCGCGCCAAGACCGACGAGCTGATCAACCGGATGACCGGTCAGCGGGTCGTCCTGCGCGCCTCCGCCGACACCCCCCGCCAGCTCGACGGCGACTCGATCGGCGCCGGTCGCGAGCTGCGGATGTCGTGCATCCACGGGCGGTTGCTGGTCCGCGTCCCTCGCTGACGGGGGTCGTGCGCCGCGTCAGGGGCAGGTGTTCGTGACGTACCGAGCGAACGACTTCTCCTCGTCGTTCTCCCAGTCCCCGTCCTCCCAGTTGAAGCCTCGTTCCTCGACGTCGCCCGCCTCCATCTCCTCGAGACGGGCAACGAGCTTCTCGAACCCCGATCGGGCGGCCGGGGACATGTTGTCCGGCGTCCCCACGCGCACCAGCTCTGCTGCCCAGTCGTGGATCAGGAGGACGAGCTCGTCGTCGGAGGGGAGGCCGCTGGCGAGGAAACGATCCATGCCCTCGGCCACCATCCAGGTCTTGGCCGCGCAGAAGTCCTCGATCGCCGCGTCCCTGGGAGCGTCGGCCCCTGACCCTCCACACCCGGCAAGCAGCACCACACAGGCGACCACGTGCACCCACCGCGCTGACAGCACCCGTCCTCCTCGTTCGTGACGCACGGCAGCGTCCCACGTCGGGCGGAGCACGTCAGGCGATCCGGCAAGGCCCGCGGAGGATCAGCCCCGGGCGTGCGCGATCGCCTCGTCCTCCTCGGGCGAGAGCGGCTGCTCGCAGGTCCAGCCGGTGATGTTCTTGGCATAGGTCCGGGCCTCGCTGCGCCCGTGGATCGAGGTCAGCACGACCCCGTGGCCGGCGTCGTCGAGCAGCGCGAGGCTCCAGCTGAGGTGCCCGCCCACGTCGCCGAAGGCGTCGTACCGCACGACCGAGAGGTGGCGCAGCGCGTCGCCGGCCTCGGCCTTGAGGGCAGCGACCTCCTGCCGCAGCCCGTGGACGTCCTCGGGCAGGGCGTCGGCCGACGGGCGGGTGCCGGCGGCCGCCGTACGACGCAGGGCGATGACGGCGAGCGCGACGGCGAGAAGGGCGAGCACGAGGGCGATCGAGGCGAGGATCCACACGGGGGCGACCCTATGGCGGGCGCTGAGACGAGGCGGTCGCGACACGGGTCCGCGTGCCAGACTCCGAGCCGTGACGACCACCCCGCCCAGCACCGCACCAGGCCCGGGCGCCCGGCGGATCGCCTACCAGGGCGAGCCGGGGGCCAACTCCCACCTGGTCTGCCAGCAGGCCTACCCGGACTGGGAGTCGCTGCCGTGCGCGTCGTTCGAGGATGCCTTCGCCGCGGTGGAGAACGGTGACGCCGACCTGGCGATGATCCCGATCGACAACTCGATCGCCGGCCGGGTGGCCGACATCCACCACTTCCTGCCGACCAGCAGCCTGCACATCGTGGGCGAGCGGTTCCTGCGCATCCAGTTCGCGCTGATGGCCACCCCGGGTGCCGACGTGACCCGGCTGCGGACCGTGCACAGCCACGTGCACGCCCTCGGCCAGTGCCGCGGCGTCATCCGCGAGCTGGGGCTGACCCCGATCGTGTCCGGCGACACCGCCGGCGCGGCCCGCGAGGTCGCCGAGGCCGCCGACCCCACCCAGGCGGCGATCGCCCCGCCGCTGGCCGCGCAGATCTACGGCCTGGAGGTGCTGCGCGACGAGGTCGAGGACGAGGACCACAACACGACACGGTTCATCGTGCTGTCCCGCGACTACGACGTGGCGCCGCGCGGCGACGGGCCGATCGTGACCACCTTCATCTTCAACGTCCGCAACCTGCCGGCGGCGCTCTACAAGGCGCTCGGCGGCTTCGCGACCAACGGCGTCAACATGACCAAGCTGGAGAGCTACATGGTGGGTGGGCACTTCACCGCCACCCAGTTCCTCGCCGAGGTCGACGGCCATCCCGACGACCCCGGCGTGCGCAACGCGCTGGAGGAGCTCGAGTTCTTCACCACCGAGGTCAAGGTCCTCGGCGTCTACCCGGCCGACGCCTTCCGGGCCGGGTAGGGGCCCGGGGGGCTGCCTCCTCAACCATCGGCGGCGGCCGGCTCCGCTCAGGCGCAACTGGCGGCGGGCGACCGGTCCCTCCGCGAGACTGGCGGCGGGCGACAGGTCTGAGGCCGATACCCCTGTCGTACGCCGCCAGTTGGCGCGCCCCCGCACGCGAGTCCCCGAGACACGTCGTACGCCGCCAGTTGGTGCGTCCCCCCGGGAACCGACGCCCGCCTCGACCGGCGGTGGCAGGGACGCCGGTCTCGACCGGCACCGGCGCGGGCGCCCTCCACCACCAGCGGGCGCGGCGCTAGCGTTGCGCGCGTGAGCGAGACACCCGGTCCCGAGCAGCGCCCCGACCAGCGCACCGCCGACCTCGGCTTCGCGCGCGTCGACCTCGAGCGCGCGGCGCGCACCGGCGACCCCGAGGTCGTGTACGGCGCCGGCAAGACCCCCGAGCAGGTGGCCGCGATCCTGACCACCCTGCACGCGAGCCACCCCGAGCGGGCCGTGCTGGCCACCCGGCTCTCCCCCGAGGCGATGGACGCCGCCCGCGACGCCGGCGCGACCGTCCACGAGACCGCCCGGGCCGCCACCCTCGGTCCCCTGCCCGTGCCCCACGGCCGGGTCGGGGTCGTCAGCGCCGGCACCTCCGACGCCCCCGTCGCCGCCGAGGTGGCGCTCACCGTCGCCTGCCACGGGTCCGAGCCGGTCGAGATCCGCGACGTCGGCGTGGCCGGCCTGCACCGGCTGATGGCGGTGCGCGACCGGCTCGACGAGGTCGACTGCCTCGTCGTCGTCGCCGGCATGGAGGGCGCCCTGCCGTCCGTCGTCGGCGGGCTCACCGGGACGCCGCTCATCGCGGTCCCCACCAGCATCGGGTACGGCGCCTCCTTCGGCGGCCTGGCCGCCCTGCTGGGCATGCTCAACTCCTGCGCACCCGGCGTGACGGTGGTCAACATCGACAACGGGTACGGCGCCGGCGTGGCCGCCGCCCGCATCGCCCGGCGCGTCGCCACGCCTGCCGGCCCCCGCGACGAGGCCGTTGCCGGCCTCCGCGACGAGGCGCCCCGATGACCGTGTGGGTCGACGCGTCCGCCGGCGCCAGCGGCGACATGCTGCTCGGCGC
>NZ_JBFUMD010000173.1:0-7181 GCF_054049555.1 Nocardioides sp. P5_C9_2 | reverse complement strand
GCCTCGTCCTCGTCAGCGGTCTCGTCGGTCGGGGCGGGCGCCTCCGCGTCGGTGAGCGCCTCGGTGGTGAGCGACACGTCGACGGTCTGGACGCCGGACGGCACCGACTCGTCGGTCACCAGGTCGTCGCCGGGGGTGACGTCCTGCGACGCGGCCTCGGGGGTCTCGTCGGTGGACGCCTCGGCGTCGTACTGGTCCGGGGAGTCGTTCTGGTCGGACACGGGTTGCTCCGTCACGTCGGTGTACTGGGGTCCCGGCCGGGTGGAGGGCCGGGGTGGATGAGGACTGTGCGCCGGACGGGCCGGCGCCGGGTCACTGGTCGGAGTTGCCCGTGAACATCGCGAAGATGAGCTTGCCGAAGGCCAGGTCCAGCACCGACACGAAGGCCATCATCACGATCACGAACACCATCACCACGAGGAAGTAGGTGGTCAGCTGCTCCTGCGTCGGCCACACGACCTTGCGGAGCTCGGCGACCACCTGGCGGTAGAAAGTGGCCGGACTCGTGCGCTTGCGATCGCCGCCGCGCGATTCCTCACGCGGCTCGTGCACCGCCGGGGAGTCCGACACGCCTGCCACCTCTCACTCGTTGATCCGTTTGTTCTTGATGGAGCAGGGCACGAGGGACTTGAACCCCCAACCTTCGGTTTTGGAGACCGATGCTCTGCCAGTTGAGCTAGTGCCCTCCGACGGACCACTCCGACGCTGCCGCACCCGGTGACGGGCATGGCGAAGCATGCGGGGAATCCACCAAACGGGAATCATACGGGCCCGGCCCAGCCGCGTCGAACCGGCGTCGCCCCCCTACGATCGCCGGCATGGGTCACGGCGGGGACGACGGGGGCAACCCGGCAGGCGCACGGCGCGACGTACGGGCACTGCCCAAGGCGCACCTGCACCTCCACTTCACCGGCGCGATGCGGCACGGCACGCTCCTCGAGCTCGCCGAGCGGGACGGGATCGCACTCCCGGACTCCCTGGTCGAGGACTGGCCGCCCCAGCTCTCGGCCGCCGACGAGAAGGGCTGGTTCCGCTTCCAGCGGCTCTACGACGTCGCACGGTCGGTGCTGCGCACGCCGGAGGACGTACGACGCCTCGTCCTCGAGGCCGCCGAGGACGACGTCGCCGACGGGGGCCGCTGGCTGGAGATCCAGGTCGACCCGAGCGGGTACGCCGCCCGCTTCGACGGCATCACCGCCTTCACCGAGCTCGTCCTCGACTGCGTGCGCGACGCCTCGCAGCGCACCGGCCTGCCGATCGCCGTGGTGATCGCCGCCAACCGGACGAGGCACCCCCTCGACGCCCGCACCCTGGCCCGGCTGGCCGCCCAGTACGCCGGTCGCGGCGTAGTGGGCTTCGGGCTCTCCAACGACGAGCGCCGCGGCTCCACGCGCGACTTCGCGCCCGCCTTCGCGATCGCCGAGCGGGCCGGGCTGCTGCTCGCCCCGCACGGGGGCGAGCTGCGCGGCCCCGACCACATCCGGCTGTGTCTCGACGAGCTGCACGCGGACCGGCTCGGGCACGGCGTGCGCGCCGCCGAGGACCCGGCGCTGCTGGAGGCGATCGTCGAGGCGGGGGTGGCGCTCGAGGTGTGCCCGGTCTCCAACGTCGCCCTCGGTGTCTACTCCGACCTCACCTCGGTGCCGCTCCCCCAGCTGATGGCCGCGGGGGCCACGATCGCGCTGGGTGCCGACGACCCGCTGCTCTTCGGCTCCCGGCTGGCCGGGCAGTACGCCACCATGCGCGCCGCCCACGACCTCACCGACGCCGACCTGGCCTCGCTCGCGCGCTCGTCCTTCGAGGCCTCCCGTGCCCCCGGCGACGTACGCAGAGCCGCCCTGGCCGAGGTCGACGCCTGGCTCGCCGGTGCGGACCACGTGCGGGACGCGGCTCCGGCTGGGAGGATGTCCTCGTGAGCAACGAGGACCAGCCCGACCAGCAGCCCGAGCCGCAGCACCGCCCCGAGGACTACCTGCACACGAACCCGGACGGCTCGCAGACACCGCAGTACCCCGGGCAGGGGCCCGAGCCGGCGACCAACCCCTACGGCTCTGCGGACAGGTCCTCGTACGGCACCCCGCCCACCCACACGAGCTACGGCGACCGGCACGACCCGCCCACCCAGCCGTACGCCGCCCAGCCGCCGCCCTACGGGCAGGACCCGTACGCCCCGTACGGCGGCTACGTGCAGCCGGGCCAGACGGCACCCCCGCACCCCTCGGCCACCACTGCGATGGTGCTGGGCCTGGTGTCACTCATCGGACTCTTCGTGTGCCTGGTCCCGATMCTGGTGGCGCCCTTCGCGTGGCGGACCGGCAGCCGGGTGGTCCGGGAGATCGACGCCCAGCCGGGCCGCTGGAGCGGCCGGGAGCAGGCGCAGGCCGGCCGGATCATGGGGATCATCGGCACCGTGCTGCTGGTGCTCGGGATCGTCGCGATCGTGGGGCTGGTCACGCTGCTGTTCGCCGCGACCGGCGACGTCACCACGGTCGACACGTCGACGCCCGGGGGCACGAACCTCTAGAGCCGGCAGCCGACGAGCACCGGCTCGTTGACCAGCCGCACGCCGTACGCCGCCTCGACGCCGTCGCGGACCTCGCGGGCCAGGGCCAGCAGGTCCTCGGTGCCCGCACCGCCCCGGTTGGTGAGGGCCAGCGTGTGCTTGGTGGAGAGGCTGGCGCGCCCGCCGCGCAGGTCGAGCCCGTACCCCTTGCCGAAGCCGGCGTGCTCGATGAGCCAGGCCGCGCTGGACTTGGTGCGGCCGTCCGGCTGCTCCCAGCGGGGGGCGTCGTCGGGCAGCGCCGCCGCCTGCTCGGCGGTGAGGAACGGGTTGGTGAAGAACGAGCCCGCGCTCCACGTGTCGTGGTCCGCGTCGTCGAGGACCATCCCCTTGCCGGCACGCAGGCCCAGCACGGCCTCGCGCACGGCGGCCAGCGGCGCCCGGCCGTGCAGGTCGACGCCCAGCGTGCGGGCCAGCTCGGCGTACGTCACGGGGGCGCTCAGCGAGCCGGTCCGGAGCTGGAGGTCGACCGAGAGCACCACGTGCCGGCCGGGGTCGGCCTTGAAGCGGGAGTGGCGGTAGCCGAAGTGGCAGTCGGCGGCGGCGAAGGTGCGCACGCCCCGCAGGGTCCGGTCCCAGACGCGCACCGAGGCGACGGTCTGGGCGACCTCCTGCCCGTAGGCGCCGACGTTCTGGATCGGGGTCGCACCCACGCTGCCGGGGATGCCGGAGAGTGCCTCGAGGCCCACCCAGCCCCGCTCGACCGCGGTCGCCACCAGGTCGTCCCAGCTCTCGCCGGCGGCGACACGGACCACGACGCCGCCGCACACCGCACCCTGGTCGACGTCCTCGACGTCGGCGCTGATGCCCCGCGTGGCCACCTCGACCACCCGGCCGTCGAAGCCGTGGTCGGCGACCACCAGGTTGCTCCCCCCACCCAGGACGAGCACCGGGGTGCCGGCGTCGTCGGCCCCGGCGACCGCGTCGACCAGCTCCCCCTCGGTGGTGGCGCGCACCCACTCCCGGGCGGGGCCGCCCAGGCGCAGGGTGGTGTGGTCGCGAAGCAGGGCCGGGGCCTCAGCCACGGACGACGGCCTTGGGCATGCCCAGCACCTTGGTGGCCCCGCAGGTGACCTCGAGGGCCAGCGTCACCAGGCCGTCGGCCACGGTCTTCACGGTGCCGGCGACCACGACCTCGGCGGCACCCTCGGCGGGCACCACGACGGGCTGGGTGAACTTGCAGCCGAGCTCGACGACCTCGGCGCCGTCGGTCCACTCCTCGACCGCGCGGCCGACCAGCCCGAGGGTGAGCATCCCGTGGGCGATGACCCCGGGCAGCCCGACGCTGCGGGCGACCTCCTCGTCCTGGTGGATCGGGTTGGGGTCGCCGGCCGCCTCGGCGTACGCGACGAGGTCGGCGCGCGTGATTGCGAAGGTCCGCGCGGGGAGGGTGTCGCCGGGGTTCATGCCGTCTCCTGCTCTGCTGACTGGACCTTGTCTGCTGAGTGCACCAGCGTGGCGCGCCCCGTGCACACCAGGGCGCCGTCGGCGTCGGTGATGGCGCTGCTGGTGCCGATGATGTCGGCGCCGCCGATCTGGCGGAGGCTGACCACGCTCAGCGTGGCGGTCAGCACGTCGCCGATGCGGACGGGCCGCTCGTAGGCGAAGCGCTGCTCGCCGTGCACGATGCGGAACAGGTCGATCTGCTCGGAGTCCAGGAAGGCCTGCATGGCGTCGAAGGCCAGCACGATCGGGTACGTCGGGGGCACCCCGGGCGGGGATCCGGCCCCGTGCGATCTGCCGTGGGAGGTGTCGTAGGAGGTGCCGAGCGACCGGGCGAAGGCGGCGACGCGCTCCTCGGTCACCTCGAGCGGGGCGGTCGGCGGGAACTCGCGCCCCACCAGGGACTGGTCGACAGGCATGGCAGGAGCCTAAATGACACCGACCCGTCGAGATCCTCGACGGGTCGGTGGTGCAGAGGGGGACCGCTCAGCGGGTCTCGCGGTGCGCGGTGTGCGTGCGGCAACGCGGGCAGAACTTCTTCAGCTCGATGCGGTCGGGGTCGTTGCGGCGGTTCTTCTTGGTGATGTAGTTCCGCTCCTTGCAATCGACGCACGCGAGCGTGATCTTGGGGCGAACGTCAGAGCTCTTGCTGGCCACGGGAAGTCCTTCGTCGGGGTGCGGTGGTGCGGGCTGCGCCTGTGTCGTGCTGGGCCTGGGGTGGTGCTGGTCTTGGTGGTAGCGGGGGCGGGACTCGAACCCGCGACACCACGATTATGAGCCGTGTGCTCTAACCACCTGAGCTACCCCGCCGCCGGGAGGGGCGACCGCCGAAGTCTACGACGGTGCTCCAACCAGAGCCCCTTTACGGAATCGAACCGTAGACCTTCTCCTTACCATGGAGACGCTCTGCCGACTGAGCTAAAGGGGCAACAGCGGAAGAGAATACACACGGCTCCGGGGATACAGGAAATCGCCTCCGTTCCCCGCTCGTGGCGCCCTCATCCCACGTGGATCCGGGGCCACGGAGCGGCCTCCTCGAGCTCCAGGGCCAGCTCCAGGAGACGGCCCTCGCGGCCCGCTCCGGCGCCGAGCATCATGCCCTGCGGCAACCCCTCCGAGGTGGTCGCAAGAGGGAGCGAGACCGCCGGCTCGCCGGTGGCGTTCTGCCACGGCGTGAAGGCCACCCAGTCCATCAGCCGGTCCAGCACCTGCTCGTAGTCGGCGGTCGGGTCGAGGTGGCCGACCTTGGGCGTGGTGGTGGCCAGCGTGGGTGTGAGCGTCACGTCGTACGTCAGGTGGTGACGCGCCGCGCGGTACCTGCTGGACCCCACCGCGGCGATGGCGGCCGGCAGCCGGTGCAGGTGGCGCCGGCAGTGGCGGTCGAGCCCGAGGGTGAGGTTGTCGAGCTGTGCGGGGTCCCACGTCGGGCCGAACGTGCGCCGACCGGTGCGGACGATGCCCATGGCCAGCATCGACCAGTAGAGGACGAAGTGGTCGGCGAACGAGCTCGGCACGGGCGGCTCGATCTCCTCGACCTCGTGACCGAGGGACTCCAGCAGCGTTGCCGTCGCGAGCGTCAGCGCCGCGACCTCGGGGCTGGCGTCGCGACCGATGCCGCGGGTCACGACCGCCACCCGGAGCCGGCTGCGGCCGGGGCGGGTGATGTCGCCCACCGGGGCCAGCCGCGGGTCGCGGTAGACCTTCTCGGCCTCGCGGTAGAACGCCGCGGTGTCGCGCACCGAGCGGGTCAGCACGCCGTCGGAGACGATCCGCACCGGCATCTGCCGCATCGACCGGTCCTGGGCCAGCCGGCCGCGGGTGGGCTTGAGGCCGACCAGCCCGTTGACCGAGGCCGGGATCCGGATCGAGCCGCCCCCGTCGTTGGCGTGCGCGAGGGGGACCACCCCGGTGGCGACGAACGCCGCGGACCCCGCCGACGACGCCCCGGCGTAGTGGTCGGGGTTCCAGGGCGTGCGCACCGGGCCCAGGCGCGGGTGGTCGACGGCCCCGCTGAAGCCGAACTCGCTGAGCCGCGTCTTGCCGAGCGCCAGCAGCCCGAGGCCGCGGTACATCCGGGTGAAGTCGCCGTCCTCGGGGACCGGCCGGGCGACGTAGGCGTCCGTGCCGTTCTGGGTGGGCATGCCGGCGACGTCGACGTTGTCCTTGAGGAACGTCGGCACCCCCGAGAAGTAGCCGGGGCGCGGTGCACGCGCCTCGGCCCGCGCCTCGTCGAAGGCCTCGTGGGCCAGCGCCCCGAGCTGGTCGTCGACGGCGTCGGCCCGGGCGATGGCGGCCTCCACCACGTCGGCCACCGAGAGCCCGTCGCGGTAGGCCTCGACGAGCCCGACCGCGTCGAGGTCCTGCAGGGAGTCGTCACCGAAGGCGTGCACGCGGACCATGGCGGGCAACCTAGGGCACGCCCGGGCGCCGGGGAAGGGGGCTCAGCGGGCCCGGGCCAGCAGCGCGTCCACCGCGCGCGGGGAGAGCACCGAGTCGAGGGCCAGCCGGACGCAGCCGACGAGGCCGGCCCGCTCGCCGTACGTCGCGGGGAGCACCTGCAGGTCGCGACCCGCCAGCGCCGTGGTGCCGGGGAAGAGCGTGTCGCGCAGGCCCGCGGCGAAGGTGTCGAAGGCACCGGCCATGTCACCACCGACGACGACGGCGCGGGGGTTGAGGACGGTGACGGTGGCGGCGAGCGCCTCGCCGACCCGACGGCCGGACTCGCGCACGATCGAGCGCGCCTCGCCGTCGCCCAGCACCGCCTGGGCCACCAGGTCGCGGACGTGGTGCACCTCCCGGTCGTTCTCGCGCAGCCGCTCCACGAGCGCCCATCCCCCGGCGACCGCCTCGAGGCAGCCGGTGTCCCCGCAGCGGCACACCAGGCCGGCCGCGGCCGGCACCTTGACGTGGCCCAGCTCGCCGGCCGCCCCACGGTGCCCCCGCAGCAGGTGACCGCCGGCGACGATGCCGAGCCCGAGGCCGGTGGAGGCCTTGAGGACCAGGACGTCGTCGTGGTCGAGGAGGTGGCCGCCGCGCTCCGAGGCCGCCATCACGTTGCAGTCGTTGTCGACGACGATCGGTGCCGAGGTCAGGTCGCGGAGGTACGCCGCCAGGGGGACGCCGTCCCAGCCGGACAGCGCCGGCGAGTCGACGCTGACCCCACGCTCACGGTCGACGG
>NZ_JBFUMD010000172.1:0-7188 GCF_054049555.1 Nocardioides sp. P5_C9_2 | reverse complement strand
CTACAACGACTCCTTCCACACCACCGGCGTGACCTACCAGGCCGACAACCAGCCGAACCCCACGACGATCAAGGGTGCCGGGGTCGACGTCAGCACCCTCAACATCATCGGCCTCGGTGGCACCTTCGACTGGGGCGTGCACGCCTACGACCCGACCGGCGGCAACGGCGTCGACCCGCGCAACGGCGGGATCGTCGGCTCCCTGAGCTACGACACGACGCGCAACGAGCTCGATCCGCAGTACGCCGCCGCGGAGGACTGGCAGCCGGGCGTCCCGGACGTCCCGGTCAAGCTCTACGCGCCCGTGGTCTGCGGCACGCACGCCGGTGTGCCGTGCGACGCCAACGGCGACTACGAGCTCGACGCGGACGGCGGTGCCTACGCCCACGGGCAGCTGCTCAACACCTACCTGTCGGAGAACTGGGAGCGTCCGACGGGCTGCACGGCCCGCGACCTCGACGGCGTCCCGCTCGTGCACGGGGTCGACGAGGACCACCTGGCCCTGGACCAGGAGGCCGACGGCATCTGCATCCCAGCCTTCTCCCAGAGCGTCCAGTTCGGCACCTACTCGAGCGACCAGGGGACGGCGGCCGCCAACTTCGGGGCGTCGGTCAACGGCAACTTCGGATTCGGTGACGGCTGCTTCAACGGCACCATCGACGACAGCGCGCCCGGCTTCGACCCCGCGGCCCCCGTGTGCAGCGGGGACTTCACCCCGCTGCCCGCGGGCGACTACCTGGTGAGCCTGGAGATCCCCACGGACGAGGTCACGGGTCACCGCAAGTACCAGGTGACCGGCGAGGAGGACATCAACATCGCCAACGGCAACCAGGTCGTCCCCCAGGTGCCGCCCCCGGCGTGCGCCGGCTCGCTGCACACGGTTGACCTGCTCGGTGACGGCACGGACGGCTACGGACCGGTGGCCGGCGACGGCAACCAGGTGCCGCTCGGCGTCACCGTGCCCGCCTCCACCCCGGTGGACAACGCGACCTTCCTCGACATCGGCGGCTCGCCGTACGAGGGCCGGGCCAAGCCGCTCTGCGACCAGAAGCTGGTCACCCTCAACAACGGCAAGTCCGTGGTGCCGATGTTCAACCTGTTCACCGACGTGCCGCTGCCCAGCCGGCTGCGCGGCCTGATGATCGATGACGTCAGCTTCTCCAGCAACCCCAAGCAGACGTCGTACGGCGAGAAGGCCCCGGCGCCGTTCATGCCCGTCGGCATCTACGACTTCAGCAACCGGCTCGTCACCACCACCGAGACCGACTACAACGGCTTCTACGACGTCCTGCTGCCCTCCACCAACCACATCAGCTGCCCCACGCCGTCGGGCGTGTGCGCGGGGATGTACCGCTTCGTCGGCAACGACCCCGGCACACCGGGGCACGTGAACCAGAACTACAACCCGCTGTTCCGCACGATCGGCACCGAGTTCGAGGCGATGCCCGGGGTCACCATCCCCACCGACCTCGCGCCCACCCAGGTGGGGGTGATGATCTCGCGGCCGGGCACCGGGATGGTGCCGGCGACCTGTCCGGTCGAGGCGACCAGACCCCAGCTCTTCGCGGTCAGCCAGCCGTACGCGAACGCGACGGCCGCAACCTCGGTGACCATCCAGGGGACCGGGTTCGGAGCCACGAAGGGGACCGGTGCGGTGACCCTGGACGGGGTCGCGGTGCCGACGACCGGCTGGAGCAACACCCAGATCACGATGAGTGTCCCGGCCGGCTCGACGGTCGGCGCCCACCAGCTCGCCATCACCGCAGCCAACGGCCTGTCCACGGCCAACGGCCTCACCTTCCACGTGCTGGGGACCGGCTACTCACCGACGGTCCGAGCGGTCGGACCCGGCCGCCAGTACGCCACGATCCAGTCCGCACTGAACGCGGCGCTGGCGAGCAACGCCGATGACCTGGTGGTCGTCTACCCGAACACCGCCACGCAGGGGAACCCGCGCGGCGCCTACTACGAGAACCTGATCATGGCCTCGCCGGTCAAGCTCCAGGGCGTCGGGCCCGGCGGGTTCCAGGGGCCGGACTACGTGGGCGGCACGATCCTCGACGCGAGTGCCTTCGGCGGCGACACCCAGCTGGCCACCGACTGGTACTCCCTGCTCGACACCCTGACCTGGGACGGGAACCAGGCCCCCAACGACGGTGCGGGCGTCTACGTCATCGCCTCGCAGAACGCGACGACCGCCGCGGGCCGGGCACGCCAGTTCACCAGTGCCTTCCCGGCCGGGATCGACGGCTTCGAGATCAGGGGCGGCAACCAGCAGGGCTTCCCGGGCAACATCAGCGAGGTCACCGGCCAGCCCACCGGGCTGCCGGCCAACATCCAGACCCAGGGCGGCGCGATCTTCGCCAACGCCTACGCCCGCAACCTGCAGATCACGAACAACCTCGTGGACGGCAACGGCGGCA
Source organism: Nocardioides sp. P5_C9_2 (assembly GCF_054049555.1). NCBI lineage: Bacteria > Bacillati > Actinomycetota > Actinomycetes > Propionibacteriales > Nocardioidaceae > Nocardioides > Nocardioides sp. P5_C9_2. The sequence goes on along the minus strand of NZ_JBFUMD010000172.1, from coordinate 4,765 downwards.
GCTACGGCACGATCCGCGTCGGGACGCCCGACCTCGTCGCGCCCGACACCGACCAGCACAACGAGAACCTGCGCGTCGCCCACAACCGGATCGTGTCCAACGCCGGCAGCAACCTCGCGGGCGCCGTCGGGGTCTTCGCCGGGGCCGACGGCTACGAGATCGCCGACAACGACATCTGCGGCAACTTCAGCCTCGAGTACGGCGCCGGGGTCAGCGTCTACGGCCGCAGCCCCGACGGGAAGATCCACCACAACCGGATCACGTTCAACTACGCCAACGACGAGGGCGGCGGCGTGATGATCGCGGGCGCGCTCCCGGCCAACCCCGACAACCTGTCGGAGGGCACCGGAGCCGTCGACATCCACGCGAACCAGATCCAGGCCAACCTCTCCAACGACGACGGTGGCGGCATCCGGTTCCTGATGGCCGGCGCCGACCCGATGCGCGTGGCCAACAACGTGATCGCCAACAACGTGTCCACCCACGAGGGCGGCGGCCTCGCCCTCAACGACGCACCGAACGTGCGGGTCGTGAACAACACGGTGATGAAGAACCTCACCACCGCCACGGCCGTCACCTCCAACGGCCAGCCGGCTCCCGCCGGGCTCGCCACCTCCCTCAACAGCGACCAGCTGCAGGCCACCCTGCCGGGGGGCTCCGCGACCTTCAGCGACCCGGTGCTCTTCAACAACATCTTCTGGGACAACCGTGCCGGCGCCCGGGCTGGCACGACGGTCACCGGACTGGGGCTCGCGGGGGACGCGACCCCGATCGACCACTGGGACCTCGGGCTCTTCGACAGCCCCTTCCAGCTGTCGCCGACCAACTCGGTGGTCCAGCAGGCCGCCGGCGAGCACGCCTACACCACGAGCCCCACCAACAGCGCGRCCGACCCGAACATCGTGGCGCCGTACGACCTGTCGGTCTCCTTCGCCTCGTGGCGCCAGAACCCGTCGTTCGTGGACGCCACGCTCACCGCGGTCGAGGCGCCGGCCGGGCAGCTGGGTGACTACCACCTGGCCACCTGCTCGGCACCGACGCCGTCCCCGGCCTGCAACCTCGGTGCCGCGTCCAAGGGGACGGCGCCCGCCCCGACGACCGACTACGACGACGAGGCCCGTCCGGCTCTCGGCGGCTACGACGCGGGCGCCGACGAGCTCGGGTCCTCCGTGGTGGTGCCGCCGCCGGCTGCCGACCTCTACTTCTCGACCGGGGGCGGCAACCCTCCGGGGGTCACCGGAACCGCGGACAGCGGTGACATCTACCGGCGGAGCGGCACGACCTTCAGCCGGTCGATCGACATCACCGGCGCTCCCTACAACCTGTCACCGTTCGCGGCCCACGACGTCGACGGCTTCACCCGGGTCGACGCCACCCACTTCTACATGTCCTTCGCCGGCGCCACCGCTGTCCCGGGTCTCGGCACCGTGCCGGACGAGGACGTCGTCTACTTCAACGGCACCAGCTGGACCACCTGGTTCGACGGCACGGCACACGGCCTGCCCGGCGGGTTCAACATCGGCACCACCAGTGTCGTCGGCTCCACGCTCTACTTCACCACCGCCGACACCCAGGTCCCCCCGGGAGCGGGATCCGCCACCTCCGGGGACAACGCGGACGTCTACCGCTGGAACTCGGGCGGCGCCGGCAACACCTACACCCGGGTGGTGGACGCGACCAGTGCGCCGTACGGACTGCCCAACATCGGTCTGGCCACGTCGGCCACCAACCCGGCCGTGGACGGCCTGGTGTACGTCGACGCCACCCACTTCCGGATGACCTTCAGCAACACCACCACCAACGTGCCCGGGCTCCCGGCCGGTGGGGTGCAGGACGAGGACGTCGTCTCGTTCGACGCCAGCACCTGGTCGGTGTCCTTCGAGGGCACGGACGCCGGCCTGACCTCGGGGAACCAGGACGTGGACGCCATCTCCGGAGCCGGCAGTGCCACGCCGCCGCCCCCGCCGCCTCCGCCGCCGCCCGTCAACGACCCGCTGTACTACTCCACCACCGGCAACCTCCTCCCGCCCGGCGCGGGTGGGACCGCCGACGACGCCGACCTCTACCGCTGGGACGGCACCACCCACACCCGGAGGTTCGACGCCAGCGCGGCGGGCCTGCCGGCCGGCGCCAACATCGACGGCCTGGACCGCGTCGACGACACGCACTTCTACGTGTCCTTCGCCGCCGACACCGTGCTCCCGGGAGTGGGGACGGTCCAGGACGAGGACGTGGCCTACTACAACGGCGTGACGTGGTCGGTGTACTTCAACGGCACGGCACGCGGCCTGACCGGAGCCGGTCACGACCTCGACGCGATCAGCATCGTGGGCGGGAACCTGTACTTCTCCACCCGCGGGATCGTGAACCCGCCCGGGGTGGGCGGCACCGCGGACGACGCCGACATCTACCGGTGGAACGGCACCTCGCTCGCGAGGGTGTACGACGCCTCCGCCCACGGCCTGCCGTCGTACGCCAACGTCGACGGACTGGTCTGGCAGGACGCCACCCGCGTCCACCTGTCCTTCGCCAACGCCGCCACCGCCCTGCCGGGCGCGGGGACGGTGCAGGACGAGGACGTCGTCCGCGACAACGCCGGCACGTGGTCCGTCTACTTCGACGGGACCAACCACGGGCTCGGCACCGCCGACGGCCTCGACGTCGATGCCTTCGACCTCCCGTAACCCAGACCCCCACGTGCGAACGGACCAGGTGACCTCGATGAACCCACGGAACGCCCCATCGGACGACGCGTCACGCGGCGGGAGCCGCAGCCGGGCCGTCGCTCTGCCGGACCCGAGCATGGGTCGCCGCGGACTCTTCCGGGTCGTGGGGGGCACGGCGGCGCTGGCCGGCATCGCCTGGGCCGGCGGGTGGCTCACCCCCGAGGACGCCGACGGCGTGCCGGGTCCGCCGGACCTCTACCTGGGTGGCACCGACGGGTGGATGTCGCTCCCGGTGTCGCCGGCCTCCAACATCGCGCCGTTCCACCCCGACGTGCTCGCGCCGGCCCCCTTCACGACGTACATCTTCGGGTTCCGCAACGTGACGGGACTGACCGACACCCAGCGGGCGGCCCAGAAGAACAAGGCCCAGCACTCGGCGCCGCTCTTCTGGGTGGACCAGTACGACCCGGCCCACCCCAAGGACTTCCGGGTCGAGCTGACCAACCTCGGCCTGGCCCTCCGACCGGACCTCTTCGACGCGCACACCCTGCACTGGCACGGGTTCCGCAACGTGATCCCGTTCTTCGACGGTGAGCCCAGCGGCTCGGTGTCCGTGCCCGCCGGGCGCTCGTTCACCTACGTCTACCGACCGCGCGACCCGGGCACGTACATGTACCACTGCCACGTCGAGGACGTGGAGCACGTGCAGATGGGCATGACGGGGCTGGTGTTCGTGCGGCCGCTGCAGGACGGGCAGAGCCACGGCGGCTTCACCCGCTTCATGTACAACGACGGTGACGGCTCGACCGGCTACGACCGGGAGTTCGCGATGTTCCTCTCGGAGGTCTGGGCCGAGGCGCACTGGGCCGACGCGCACATCCAGCTGCCGGAGTGGAGCGACTACCGCGCCGACTTCTGCCTGCTGAACGGCCGGGTCTATCCCGACACCATCGCCCCGAACGGCTCGATCGACCCGTTCCACCCGGTCCGGGACGCCAGCGGCGACCTGATCGCGCCGGCCGGGCACCCCGAGCTGCAGTACCAGCCGCACTCGTCGCTGGTCCGCTGCAACCAGGGGGACCGGGTGGCCCTGCGCTTCGCCAACCTCGGCTTCCGCGAGCAGGCCATGTCGCTCAGCGGTCTCCGCATGCGCGTGGTGGGGCGCGACGCCACCCCGATGCGCGGCCGCGACGGGACGGACACGTCGTACGAGACCGACACGCTCAACATCGGCCCGGGGGAGAGCTACGACGCCCTCTTCACCGCTCCCGCCTTCAGCGGCGGGCAGGGCTCGAGCGGCGCCGGCTACGACACCTACATGCTCTTCAACCGCAACTACCAGGGCTCGAACAACCTGGCTCCCGGCGGGTTCGGCGGCCAGGCCACCGAGATCCGTGTCCATCCACCAGGCGTGGTGGGTCAACAGCAGTATCCCAACGACTGGGGGGTCTGACCGCCATGTGGAGAGCACGCACCCTCAGGACCCCCCGCCGGCGATCCGCGCTCGCGGCGGCCGCCTCGGCCAGCCTCCTGTGCCTCGTCACCGCGGGAGCCGTCTCGCCCGACGCCAGCTCGGCGCCGCCGCCGGCACCGCCGGACGTCGGGATCGTTTGCACCCCGGGGGTCGGGGGCGACCCCACGCACCCGATCTACGACCTGACCACGAAGACCGGATACATCAGCCTCCCCGACGGCAACACGGCCTTCATGTGGGGCTACTCCGCGGGCTTCGACGACTTCCAGCACCCCGGCCCGGTGCTCTGCGTGAACGAGGGCGACACGGTGACGGTGATCCTGCACAACACCTTCGCCGAGCCCGTCTCGGTGGCCTTCCCCGGGCAGGTCGGCGTGCTCGCCGACGGCGTGGCGGCGGCACCCGAGGTGGACGGACAGGGTCGGGTGACGTCGCTGACCGACAGCGCCGCCGCCGGCGGCACCATCACCTACAGCTTCAAGGCCGACCACCCGGGGACGTTCCTCTACGAGTCCGGCACCAACCCGGAGAAGCAGGTCCGGATGGGCCTCTTCGGCGCGCTCATCGTGCGCCCGCAGATGGGGGCCGACCACGCCTACGACCGCGACGACAGCAAGTTCACGGC
>NZ_JBFUMD010000171.1:0-7216 GCF_054049555.1 Nocardioides sp. P5_C9_2 | reverse complement strand
GACCTCGTGCGGCTGGCCGGTGAGGGACGGCTCGTCGTCCCGGTCGCCCGGATCTTCGCGCTCGCCGACGCGGTCGAGGCGACCGAGCTGCTGATGGGTCAGCACCCGGGCGGGAAGCTGGTCCTCGAGCCCTGAGTCGCGCTCCTCACCGGGGACCCGAGAGCGCCCGCTCGCGCACGAAGTCGTCCTCCCAGCGGTCGCCGATGGCGAAGCGCCTGCGGCCCACCCGCTCGAAGCCGTACCTGGCGTAGAAGGCGTTCGCCCGGGCGTTCTCCTCGCTGACGCTGAGCCAGACGCCGGCGGCTCCGGTGGCCGCGGCCGCGGCCAGGGTCGCCTCGATGAGGCGCGTGGCACTGCCGTCCCCGTGGTGCGCCGGGTCGACGTACATCTTGGAGAGCTCGATCGTCGGCCGGTGGCGCAGCACGTGTGCGACATCGGTGTCCTCGGGCGCGCCCGTGACGAGCATCGAGTAGCCGATCAGCTCGGCGGTGTCACCGTCGACAGCCACGTGGAGGATGCGCGCCGGGTCCACGAGGTGGCGGGCGAAGACCATCTCGGCGAGCTGGTCGGCGATGTAGGCGTCGACCTCCTCGACCGGCGTGTGCGGCGTGCAGGCGAGGGGGAAGGTGCGCGCCGCGACGCGGTGCAGCGCGGCGGCGTCGGTCGGGACGGCGGGACGGACGACGTCGGACATGCAGCGATCCTAGGAAGGGCTCTGGGTCAGTCGGCGCTCTCGTCCACGACGTCGACCACGAGGCGCGAAGGGTCGGCGAGCGCGAACACCCGGAACGGGACCCGGTCGCCGTCGATCCCGGCGAGGACCTGCGTGTAGCCCTCGAACGTGCCGCCGACGTGCACGTCCTCGACGTCGCCGCCGTTCCCGGGCTCGAACTGCGTGGGGCCGCTGTAGTAACCGGGCGCCGGCCACGTGGTGCCGGAGGCGTAGATGTCCAGGACCGCGTCGCCGCCCAGCGGGACGACGTCGCCGCTCCCGTCGAGCACCGCTTCGTCGACGTAGTTGACGGTCCAGCCCGGGGTGCCCGTGCCCGCGAACTCCAGCACGATCCGGTCGAAGCCCTCGTGTCCACCGACGCGCACGTCCGTGAGCACGAGGTCCCACTCGCCCGAGTTGTCCGCCATCTGGCGGGCCGTGGACTCCGGGAAGGGTGGCTCGTCGTCGGCAGGCTCGTCGGCGGGCTCGGCGTCGGCGGGCTCGTCGGCGGGCTCGTCGGCGGGCTCGGCGTCGTCCGGCTCGACGTCGGCCGGGGCGTCGGTGGTGGGTTCCGGCGACGTCGCGGTCGTGGTCGGGTTGGTCGGGGCGGTGCTGGTCGCGTTGTCGCCGCCGGCGGCTCCGCAGGCCGTCAGGAGCGGGACGACGATGATCGCGCCGAGCCGGGCGGTCGTGACTCGGCGCATCGGCTCTCCTCGGCTGGGGTGCCACGGAACTGTAGTGCGTCCTCCGACCACTTCGCTGTCATCGCCGACGTCGAGCTTCGAGGGTGTCTCGACGCGTCTCATCCACACCCACAATGTGGTGATGACGCTCGAACATCTGTTCGACTACGGTGGCGGTACGTCGCCGATCCCGCCCGTGGGACTGCGTGGCGGCCGATCAGCGGGGGGGGCTGGGATGACGAGTGGACACCTGGTCCAGGACGCCGTCGACGCGATCTCAGCAGCCCTGGACAAGGTCGCCGGCGTCGAGCTCCTCTACCTCGCACCCGCCGAGAAGGCGACCGCGCTGGTCGMGCTGGCGCGCCTGGAGTCGCGAGTGACGTCGACCCGGYTGCGGTTGCTGGCSGTCGCCGACGACGTCGCCGAGGAGGCCGGCGACCGGGATGTGGCGGCGTGGTTCGSSCGSACCGTGCACTGCGATCGSGGCCCGGCGCGSCGGGACMTGACGTTGGCCCGTTCGCTGGAGCGGTCRTGGACTCTGTTGGCCGAGGGGCATGCGAGTGGGGAGGTGTCGACCGCGCAGGCCGACGTGATCGCCCGCGCGTTGGACGACCTSCCCGACGACACCCCGACCGACATCGTGGGCAGGGCGGAGCGGGTGCTSGTCGAGCACGCCGCGACCTTCACCCCCCAYGAGCTRCGGGTCCTGGGGAGYCGGATCCTSGACGTGGTCGCCCCCGAGGTCGGTGAGGACCAGGARCGCAAGCGWCTCGAGGACGAGGAACGCCACGCCCGCAAGACCACGTCGCTGACGACCAGGTCGCACGGSGACGGGACCACCAGCATCCGGATCCGGGTCCCCGACGCCACCGCCGGCCGGTTGCTGACGTACCTGCACGCCTGGACCAACCCCCGCAAGAACAACGACGACGCCGGTGGCTCCGGCGGAACCGATGCGCCCTCGTCCCTGCCGTACTCAACCCGCCTGGGCCACGCCTTCTGCGCGCTCCTCGAGCACCTCGACCCCACCCGGCTCCCGGTCCACGGCGGCACCGCCACCAGCGTGGTCATCACGATGGACCTCGAAGCCCTGAAGACCGGACTCGGAGTCGCCACCACCGACACCGGCCACCGGATCAGCGCCTCCGAAGCCCGACGTCTCGCCTGCACCGCAAAGATCATCCCCGCCGTCCTCGGCGGGACGTCCGAGGTCCTCGACCTCGGCCGGTCCCAACGCTTGTATCAGGCCGCCCAGCGCAGGGCGATGGGGATCCGGGACGGTGGCTGCCGCGCCGAAGGCTGCGACATCCCCGCAGCCTGGTGCGAAGCACACCACCTGACCCCATGGAGTCAAGGCGGCAAGACCGACCTCGACGACGGCGTCCTCCTCTGCTCCCACCACCACCATCGAGCCCACGACGACCGCTACCTCCACGACCGACTCCCCGACGGAGACCTCCGGTTCCACCGCCGCAGATAGCAGCGGAGCTGGCGACGAACGGGACCCGGGCGCACGTCCCACTCGTGCGCGCGTTCGTCACGACCCGTAGTTTGGCGGGCATGGAATATCGATACCTCGGACACAGCGGGCTCAAGATCTCGGAGATCACCTACGGCAACTGGCTCACCCACGGGTCGCAGGTGGAGAACGACATCGCGACCCAGTGCGTGCAGGCCGCGCTCGACGCCGGCATCTCGACCTTCGACACCGCGGACGTCTACGCCAACACCGCCGCCGAGACCGTGCTCGGCGAGGCCCTCAAGGGCGAGCGGCGCGAGTCGCTGGAGATCTTCACCAAGGTCTACTGGCCGACCGGGCCCAAGGGCAAGAACGACACCGGCCTCTCCCGCAAGCACGTCATGGAGTCGATCAACGGCTCCCTGCAGCGGCTCCAGACCGACTACGTCGACCTCTACCAGGCCCACCGCTTCGACACCGAGACGCCGCTCGAGGAGACGATGCAGGCCTTCGCCGACATCGTGCGGCAGGGCAAGGCGCTCTACATCGGCGTCAGCGAGTGGACCGCCGACCAGATCCGCGCGGGCGTGGAGATGAGCCGCGAGCTCGGCTTCCAGCTCATCTCGAGCCAGCCGCAGTACTCCATGCTCTGGCGCGTCATCGAGGACGAGGTCGTCCCCGCGTGCGAGGAGCTCGGCGTCTCGCAGATCGTGTGGAGCCCGATCGCCCAGGGTGTGCTCACCGGCAAGTACGTGCCCGGCCAGCCGCTGCCCGAGGGTTCGCGCGCCACCGACGAGAAGGGCGGTGCCGACATGATCAAGCGCTTCATGAACGACGACGTCCTCACCCACGTGCAGGCGCTCAAGCCCGTCGCCGACGAGGCCGGCCTGACCATGGCCCAGCTCGCCGTCGCCTGGGTGCTCCAGAACGACAACGTCGCCTCAGCGCTGGTCGGCGCCTCGCGTCCCGAGCAGGTCGGCGAGAACGTCAAGGCCGCCGGCGTGAAGCTCGACGCCGCCGCGATGAAGGCGATCGACGAGGCCCTCGGCGACGTCGTGGAGCGCGACGCCGGCAAGACGGTCGAGAACTCGCCCCGCACGCGCGTGGTCTGATCCCGTACGACGACTCCGTACGACGCCGGGTCGGCGTCGGGGCTCAGTCCTCGACGCCGACCCCGAGGCGGAAGACGAGGTGCCCACCCAGCCAGGCGCCCGCACCGGCGACAGCGATCCCCGACAGGGCCAGCCGACGGGCGGCGCGTCGGTCACCCCGCCGGTGCTTGATCCAGGCCACGGCGAAGAGCCCGAGCGACGCATCCATCGTGCCGGCGTGCACGAGCGCGACGCGGGTGGCCGACCCCGTCGTCGTACCGAGGTCGTGGGCGCCGGTCACGGCGGTCGGCAGCGCAGCGAGGCAGCCGACGGCCAGCAGCGTGTCGACGGCCGCGGCGTGCTCCTCACCCCCGACGAGGTCGAGCAGGACCGCCATCCCCCACGCCCCCAGCGGCACCTGCGCGGCGACCGGGTGGACGCGGTGCCCCAACCAGGCACCGCCCAGCAGGGCGTCGACGGCGGCCGGTCGCACCAGCCTGTCGTGGGCGGTGGACCGGGCGAGGTCCGCGGCCGCGTCCAGCCCGTCCGCGTCCTCGATGCGACGGGCGAGTGTCTCGAGCAGGCTCWTGCGTCCTCCGGGGGTGCGGGGTGGGATGGGTCCGGGGTGGAATGGGTCCGGGTCGCTCCCAGTCGACCACGGCGGCGACGTCGACGACAGGCCTGCAGGGGTGGAACCGCCCGCGTGAGGTGCTCACCAGACGATGTCGTCCTCGGTCGTGACGAGCCGGGCGGCCACCGGCTCGGCGCCGACGGGCTCGGACGCGAGCAGGACCGGGTCGAAGACCACGCCGGTGCGCTCGGTCAGCGTCGTCACCGGCACCTGGTAGGTCTCGAACTCGCCGAGGTCGATGGCCGCCAGCGGGTCGAGGTCCTGGGTGAGCAGGAAGGCCCGCGCGGTGAGCACGCCGTCCTCCTCCCAGGCGATGACCTTCCAGAACTCCCGCGGGACGAGCACCCCTCGGTAGGCGAGGTCGTCGTCACGGAGCACCGGACCGCCGAGGACGCTGATGCGCAGCAGGTCGATGGTGACGGCCTCGTACAGCGCGTCCTCGAGTCGTCCCCACAACCCCCAGCGCGACGCCTGGTTGAACGCGTCCATCTGGGGGGTGATGTTGGTGAAGAAGAACGAGTCGGTGTTGGCCTGCTGCGCCTCGGCCGCGTCTCCCCAGGTGAGGTCGGCGCGACGGGCGAGGTGCCCGCGGTCGAGGCGGTTGTCGACGTACAGCTCCTCGCCCACCTGCACGTCGGCCGGCAGGCGCGGGTCGAGCCGGAAGTCGTCGCTGCGCGGGAGGCGGCGCATCGCGGTGCCGTCGACGTTCCACGCGACCCAGCGCGCGAGCCGGCGCGAGGCGCTCAGGGTCAGGGAGAAGTGCGTGTACGGCACGACGGGGTCACCGTCGAGCTCGACCGCGTCGCCGGCCAGGTCGGGGGTCAGCGTGGGCACGGCCACGGGGGTGGCGAGGAACCCCTCGTCGTACCCGGAGGTCGCGGAGGCTGATGTCGTGGAGGCTGATGTCGTGGAGGACATGTCACGACGGTACGGCTTTGGGGGCCGGCCCGTAGCGTGGCGAACGACCCCAGGAGTGATGCCCGATGAAGCCCACCGTGACCCGCACGTTCGCCACGACCGCGCCTCCGGAGGTCGTCTACGACTACCTCCGCGACTTCACCCACGCGGAGGAGTGGGACCCGGGCACGGTGTCCTGCGAGCGCATCTCCGGCGACGGCGGTGTCGGCACGGTCTACCGCAACGTCTCCTCCTTCCTCGGCCGCACGAGTGAGATCACCTACACGACCGTGGAGGCCGAGCGCCCCACGCGCCTGCACCTCACCGGGACCAACGAGCAGTTCGACGGCCACGACGTGCTCGGCATCAGGGCCAGCGGGACCGGTTCCGAGGTCACCTACACCGCCGAGTTCGCGTTCAGGGGCGCCGCGCGGCTCGCGGTGCCGGTCGTCGCGGCGTACCTCCCGGTGCTCGCGAGGAAGACCGTCGACCAGCTCCGCACCACCCTGGACGGCCTCGCGTGAGCCGGCCCCTGCCCGTGCGGGCGCTCGACGCCGTCCTCGACCGGACCCTGGTGCTGGGCTACACGACGATCGGGCTGCGGGTCCGGCAGGCGCTGCCGGGCTGGCCGGCCGACCCGACCCCCGACGCGCTCGCCGGGCGCGACGTCCTGGTGACCGGCGCCAGCTCGGGGTTGGGCATCGCCACCGCCGAGGGACTGGCCGCGCTGGGTGCGCGGGTGCACCTGGTGGTCCGCGACGAGGCGAAGGGCGGGCGGGTGCTCGACGAGATCGCCACGCGCCGTCCCGACGCGACGCTGCGGCTGTGGCGCTGCGACGTGGGCGATGTCGACGACGTACGCCGCTTCGCCGCCGAGGTGGCCACCGAGCTGCCCGCGATCCACGCGATCGTGCACAACGCCGGGGTCATGCCGCCGGAGAGGACGGAGTCGGCGCAGGGTCACGAGCTCAGCATGGCCGTGCACGTGGTCGGTCCCGTCGTGATGACCGAGGCGCTGCGACCGCAGCTGGCGGGCGGTCGGGTGGTGCTGGTGAGCAGCGGCGGGATGTACGGCCAGGCGCTGCGTGCCGACGACCCGGAGTTCCGCGTCGGCGAGTACTCGCCGACGACGGCCTACGCCCGCTCCAAGAGGATGCAGGTCGAGATGCTGCCCCTGCTCGCCGACCGGTGGTCGTTGGACGGGATCACCGCCGCGGTGATGCACCCGGGCTGGGCCGACACCCCCGGCGTCCGGGAGTCGCTGCCGCGCTTCCGCTCGATCACCCGACCGGTGCTGCGCGACGACGCCCAGGGCGCCGACACCAGTGTCTGGCTGGTCGGCGTCGAGCCGGCGCCTCCCACCGGCCGGTTCTGGCACGACCGGGTCGAGCGGCCGACCCACCTGCTACCCACCACGCACACCCGCGAGGGCGACCGGGCGCGGGCGTGGGCGTGGCTCCGAGGGGCGGCTAGGGTCGACGGGTGATCCGCCACACCCTGTCCTTCCGCCTCGTCCACCCCTCCGGCTCGCCGGCCGAGCAGGAGTTCCTCGACGCGGGTGCGGCCCTGGCCGCGATCCCGGGGGTGCAGCGYTTCGAGCAGCYGCGCCAGACGAGCAGCAGGAACGACTTCTCGTTCGGCTTCTCGATGGAGTTCGCCGACCAGGCCGCGTACGACGCGTACGACGCCCACCCCGTGCACACGGCGTTCCTGGCGCAGCGCTGGGACCGCGAGGTCGAGGAC
>NZ_JBFUMD010000170.1:0-7230 GCF_054049555.1 Nocardioides sp. P5_C9_2 | reverse complement strand
AGGTGGTGCTGGCCCTGTGGTGGGACCGCGAGCGCGGCCTGGAGCAGGTGCCCGAGCTGGTCGAGCGCAGGCGCCGCGCGGCCCGGGCCGGGGTCCGCGCGACCAGCGTCAAGATCATGCAGGACGGCGTGTGCGAGACCCACACCGCGGCGATGCTCGACCCCTACCTCGACGCGCACGGCCACCGCACCGACAACAGCGGCCTGTCCTTCATCGCCGCCGACGACCTGCGCGAGTACGTCGCCGCGCTCGACGCCGAGGACTTCCAGGTGCACGTCCACGCCCTCGGCGACCGGGCGGTGCGCGACAGCCTCGCCGCGGTCGAGCACGCCCACACCGTCAACGGGCCGCGCGGCAACCGGCACCACCTCGCCCACCTCCAGGTCATCGACCCGGCGGACGTGGCCCGGTTCGCCGCGCTCGACGTCACCGCCAACGCGCAGCCGCTGTGGGCCTGCCGCGACCAGGCGGTCGAGGAGCTCACGCTGCCCTTCGTCTCCGAGACTGCCCGGCGGCAGCACTACGTGTTCGGGTCGCTGCTGCGCGCGGGGGCCCACCTCGCCTGCGGCAGCGACTGGCCGGTCAGCGCGGCCGACCCGCTCCTGGGGATGCACGTCGCGGTCAACCGTCGCGCCCCCGACCAGGGCGCGGAGGCCGAGCCGCTGCTGCCGGACGAGGCGCTCACGGTCGTCGAGGCGCTGGCCGGCTACACCACCGGCACGGCGTACCTCAACGGGCTCGAGGACGTCACCGGCCGGCTCGAGGTCGGGTACGCCGCCGACGTGGTGGCCGTGGACGCCGACCTCCTGGCCGCGGACGCCGCCGCGATCGCCGGCACGAGGGTGACCCACACCTGGGCCGACGGCGCTCTCGTCTTCGCCCGATGAGGCTTTCGACAGTCGTCGGGCATCGTTGCTGCGCATCTCGATGGTCGACGGTCGCGGACACAACGGAATCGGTGGACTCGCGCTAGTCTGACGCCATGACTCACCCCGCCCCGCCCGGTGCCGATGACCACGACGGCGAGCCCGACGTCGACGTCGTGGTCATCGGTGCGGGCGTCACCGGTCTCACGGCGGCCCGCCGCCTCCGTGAGGCCGGCCGGACGGTGCTCGTGCTGGAGGCCCGGGACCGGGTCGGCGGTCGCCTGCTGACCGACGACGTCGACGGTGTCCGGCTCGAGGTGGGGGGCCAGTGGGTGTCCCCGGACCAGACGGCCCTGCTCGCCGTGCTCCACGAGCTCGACCTCGCGACGTACCCCCGCCATCGTGAGGGCGAGTCGGTCTACGTCGGCCTCGACGGCGTACGGCGCACCTTCACCGGTGACGCCTTCCCGGTGCCCGCCGCGACCGCCGCCGAGGTCGATCGGCTCACCGCGGAGCTGGACCGGCTGGCCGAGGACATGGACCCGCTCCAGCCCTGGCGGCACCCCGACGCCGACGAGCTCGACCGGATCACCTTCGCGGAGTGGCTCGAGCGTCGGACCGACGACGCCGAGGCGCGCGACAACATCGCCCTCTACGTCGGGCCGGCGATGCTCACCAAGCCCACGCACGCGTTCTCCGCGCTCACCGCGGTCCTGATGGCTGCCAGCGCCGGCGGGTTCAGCAACCTCGTCGACGCCGACTTCATCCTCGACCGCCGGGTCGTGGGCGGCCTCCAGGAGGTGCCGCTGCGGCTCGCGCAGCGCCTCGGCGACGCCGTACGCCTCGGGACGCCGGTGACCGCGATCGACCACGACGACGACGGCGTGACCGTGTCCGCCGGCGGGACGACGTTCACCGCTCGGCACGCGCTGCTCGCGGTGCCCCCGACCTTGGTCGGCCGGATCGCCTTCACCCCCGCCCTGCCTGCCGCGCACCAGCAGATGCGTCAGCAGCAGTCCTTCGGGCTGGTCATCAAGCTGCACATCACCTACGAGACCCCGTTCTGGCGGGACGCGGGGCTCTCCGGCACCGCGTTCAGCCCCTACGCGCTCGTGCACGAGGCCTACGACAACACCAACGAGGACGTGCCCGACGAGACCCGCGGCACCCTGGTCGGCTTCGTCTCCGACGAGCGGGCCGACGAGCTGCTTGCCCTGACGCCCGACGAGCGCCGCCGCCGGGTGCTGGAGTCGCTCCGCGACTACTACGGCGACGAGGCACTGCACCCCGTCGGCTACTACGAGAGCCCCTGGATGCATGACGAGTGGACCGCCGGCGCCTACGCCACCAGCTTCGCGACCGGGTCCCTCACCCGCTTCGGCCCGTTGACGCGCGAGGACGTCGGTCGGCTGTCCTTCGCGAGCAGCGACATCGCCGGCCTCGGCTTCCAGCACGTCGACGGCGGCATCCGCATGGGGGAGGCCGCGGCCCAGCGGATCCTCGCCGCACCCAGGTCATCGGTCCGCTCCGCCGCGCACTCCCGAGAGGTAGCCCCATCATGACCAGCAGCACCGATCACCGTCCCGCCACGAGCGCGCGTCGTCTCCTCACCGAGCTCCCGGGCCCGCGGTCGCGCGAGCTCGCCGCCCGCAAGGTCGCCGCGGTCGCCGCCGGGGTCGGCACCACGATGCCGGTGTACGCCGTGCGCGCGCACGGCGGCGTGGTGGAGGACGTCGACGGCAACGTGCTGATCGACCTCGGGTCCGGGATCGCGGTCACCACGGTGGGCTCGAGCGCACCCCGTGTCGTGGCCGCCGTGCAGGAGCAGGTCGCGGCGTTCACCCACACCTGCTTCATGATCACGCCCTACGAGGGCTACGTCGCCGTGGCCGAGCGTCTCAACGCCCTGACCCCGGGCGACCACGACAAGCGGACCGTGCTCTTCAACTCCGGCGCCGAGGCGGTGGAGAACGCTGTCAAGATCGCCCGCTCCCACACCGGTCGGCAGGCGGTCGTCGCCTTCGACCACGCCTACCACGGGCGCACCAACCTCACGATGGCGATGACGGCCAAGTCGATGCCCTACAAGTCCGGCTTCGGCCCCTTCGCGTCCGAGGTCTACCGGGCGCCGCTGTCCTACCCGTTCCGCGACGGCGGCCTGACGGGAGCGGAGGCGGCCGCCCGGGCCATCGACCTCATCGACAAGCAGGTCGGCGCCGCCAACCTCGCGGCCATCGTCATCGAGCCSATCCAGGGCGAGGGCGGCTTCATCGTGCCCGCTCCGGGGTTCCTGCCCGCGCTGGCCGACTGGTGCCTGGCCAACGGGGTCGTCTTCGTCGCCGACGAGGTGCAGACCGGCTTCGCCCGCACCGGGGCGATGTTCGCCTCGGAGCACGAGGGCGTCGTGCCCGACCTCATCGTCACCGCCAAGGGCATCGCCGGAGGCCTGCCGCTCTCGGCCGTCACCGGCCGCACCCAGATGATGGACGCAGTCCACGTCGGTGGGCTCGGGGGCACGTACGGCGGCAACCCGCTCGCCTGCGCCGCCGCGCTCGCCGTCATGGACACGATCCTCGAGGAGGGACTCGTCGAGCGGGCCGGCCGGGTGGAGGCCGTCCTCACCGAGCGCCTCGAGCGCCTCCGGTCCGCGGACCCCCGCATCGGCGACGTGCGCGGTCGCGGCGCGATGATGGCCGTCGAGCTGGTCGAGCCCGGGACCACCACCCCCGACCCCGCGACCGCGAAGGCGGTGGCCGCCGAGGCCCACCGCAACGGCGTCGTCGTGCTCACCTGCGGCACCTACGGCAACGTGCTGCGGTTCCTGCCGCCGCTGGCGATCTCGGACGCCGAGCTGCACGAGGCGTTCGACGTGCTTGACGCGGCGTTCGCGGGGAGCGCCCCGGCCTGAGGCGCGCCGGGTCGGTCGTCCGGGGCCCACCCGTCCTCGAGCGGCCGTAACTGGCGGCGTACGCCATGCGCCGTGGGTCGGCCGCGGCAGCTGGCGGCGTACGACGGCTCGATGCGCCCCCGGCCTGTCGTGGGCCGCCAGTGTGCGGGTCGGCGCCGCAAGGGTGGCGGCGTACGACGACCGCACCGGCCCTGAGGCTGTCGCGGGCCGCCACTCTGGCCCATCGGCCGGCGGCCGGCGCGGGTGGGGCCGGGCACCTCTGGCGGGGTGGCCCTCCGGCGCGCGCGGCGACTGGCGGCGTACGACGGCTCGATCCGCTCCTGACCCGTCGCGGGCCGCCAGCTGCGGGTCGCGCTTCAGCGGCTCAGCGCACGCCCCACGAGTACGTCTGCTTGCGCAGGCTGAGGTACATGAACGTCTCGGTGGCGACCACGCCCTCCACGGTGCGGATGCGCGAGGAGATGAGGTCGAGCAGGTGGTCGTCGCTCTCGCACACCACCTCGACGAGCAGGTCGAAGGACCCGGCGGTGATCACGACGTAGTCGACCTCGTCGAGCGCCGACAGCGCGTCGGCGACGGCCTCGAGGGGTCCTTGGACCCGCACCCCGACCATCGCCTGGCGTGCGAAGCCGAGCTCGAGCGGGTCGGTGACGGCCACGACCTGCATGACCCCGCCGTCGATGAGCCGCTGCACCCGCTGGCGCACGGCGGCCTCCGAGAGGCCCACGACCTTGCCGATCGCGGCGTACGACCGGCGACCGTCCTGCTGGAGCTGCTCGATGATCGCCTTGGAGACGTCGTCGAGCTGCACCGACGCCTTGTCCTGGTTGCGGGTCATGGGTCGAACTCTGGCAGGGCGCGGCCGTCAAGGCAAAGCAATCGCTCCGTCAAACAAGCGATTTCGTTGCGGGGAGGTTTCGTTTCGACGGTTTTCCTTGCCGAGGCAGGGTTGCGGTGGCACTATCCGTAGCACGCCAATGACGAGAGAAATGGTGGATGCGCGCCGTGACGGGAGCCGGATGACACCCAGACCGACCTCAGCCGCGTCGGGCCCCCGAGGCTCGGCGGCCACGCGGCGCACGATCCTGCGAGGCGTCGGCGGCGTCGCCTTCCTGGGCGCCAGCGCGGCCGTGCTGCCGTTCTTCGGCCAGGACGGCGCCCAGCAGGATCCCGCGGAGTGCGCCGCGACCGACCGCTCGGCGCAGGACAAGCGCGTCGTGGTCTCCAACTGGCCCGGCTACATCGACCCGCGCCGCGACGCCGGCAACACCCGCGACACGTTCGAGGAGCTGACCGGGGTCACCATCGAGTACACCGATGACGTCAACGACAACTCCGAGTTCTACGCCAAGGTCCGCAACCAGCTCGGCTCCTGCGAGCCCGTCGACCGCGACCTCTTCATGCTCACCGACTGGATGGCGGCGCGGATGATCAGCCTCGGCTGGATCCAGCCGCTGGACAAGGCCGCCGTGCCGAACCTGCACGCGAACCTCATCGAGCCACTGCGCGGCGTCGCCTGGGACCCCGACCTGACGTATCACGCGCCGTGGCAGACCGGCCTGACCGGCATCGCCTACAACGCGGCGAAGACCGGCGAGGTCGCAAGCTTCAGCCAGCTCCTCGACGACCCCGAGCTGGCGGGCCGGGTGACGCTGCTCTCGGAGATGCGCGACACGATGGGGTTCGCCCTCAAGGTCGTCGGCGCAGACCCGGAGAACTTCGAGCAGGACGAGTGGGACGACGCCATCGACCGGGTGCGCCGCGCCGTCAGCGACGGACAGGTGCGCGCGTTCACCGGCAACGAGTACATCCAGGACCTGGCCGCGGGCAACATCGTCGCCTGCGAGGCCTGGTCCGGTGACGTCATCCAGCTGCAGTTCGAGAACCCCGACATCCGGTTCGTGACGCCGGAGGAGGGCCTGGCGCTGTGGAGCGACAACATGCTCGTGCCCAACGGTGCGGAGCACCAGACCAACGCCGAGGCATGGATCGACCACTACTACGACCCCGCCGTCGCCGCCCGGCTCGCTGCGTGGGTCAACTACATCTGTCCGGTCGAAGGAGCCCGCGAGGAGATGGAGAAGATCGACCCCTCGTTGGTCGACAACACCCTGATCTTCCCCGACGCGGAGACGCTCCAGCAGACCTTTGCATTCATGCCGCTCGACGACCGCCAGGCCGCCGAATACGAGAAGGACTGGTCCGATGTCACAGGTGGCTGACAACACCTCCACGACGCCCACCGCCGGCGACGGCGACGATGCGTCGTACGACGGGCTGCGGCTGCGGGCGGTGACCAAGGAGTTCGGCGGGTTCACGGCCGTGCGCTCGCTCGACCTCGACGTGCCGCGCGGATCGTTCTTCGCGCTCCTCGGCCCGTCCGGCTGCGGCAAGACCACGACGCTGCGCATGGTGGCCGGGCTGGAGACGCCGACCTCGGGGACGATCACGCTCGCGGGCAACGACGTCACCCGCGCCAAGCCGTACCGCCGGCCCGTCAACACCGTCTTCCAGAGCTACGCACTCTTCCCGCACCTCGACATCTTCGAGAACGTCGCCTTCGGGCTGCGCCGCCGCCGGGTGAAGGACGTCGACGCCCAGGTGCGCGAGATGCTCGAGCTGGTCGAGCTGACGTCGCAGGCCCACAAGCGCCCGGCCCAGCTCTCCGGCGGCCAGCAGCAGCGGGTGGCCCTCGCCCGGGCGCTCATCAACAGCCCCGAGGTGCTGCTGCTCGACGAGCCGCTCGGCGCCCTCGACCTCAAGCTCCGGCGCGCGATGCAGATCGAGGTCAAGCGCATCCAGGTCGAGGTGGGCCGGACGTTCGTCCACGTCACCCACGACCAGGAGGAGGCGATGACCATGGCCGACACGGTCGCGGTGATGAACGGCGGCGTGATCGAGCAGCTCGGCGCGCCGGCCGAGCTCTACGAGAACCCGCGCAGCACCTTCGTCGCCAACTTCCTGGGCCAGTCCAACCTCATCGAGGGCGACGTGCGACGACGCGCAGCCGACATCACCACCGTCTCGATGCACGGCATCGACGTCTCGGTCCCCACCGCTCGTGTGCACACCGACTCCGACCGCGGCTGGGTCGGCATCCGCCCGGAGAAGGTCCTCATCGGGGAGCCCGGTGAGGAGCTCGACGCTCCGGGCCACACCATCGGCGGCGGGGTGGTCACCGACGTGAGCTTCGTCGGGGTCAGCACGCAGTACCTCGTACGGATGCCGTGGGGCCAGGAGCTGGGGGTGTTCCAGCAGAACACCGGCCGGACCCGGCTCTTCCGGCAGGGCGAGCAGGTCGAGCTCTCCTGGCGCCCGGAGTACGCCTTCCTCCTCGACCGCGATCAGGACGCCGGCGCCGGCGCCGCCGAGCGCGAGGGGGCCTGAGTGACCAGCACCGCGGGTGTCGCGCCGCCCGACACGACGCAGGCTGCGACGCCGGCCCCGGCCCCTGCC
>NZ_JBFUMD010000169.1:0-7236 GCF_054049555.1 Nocardioides sp. P5_C9_2 | reverse complement strand
GGATGAAGGACTCGCGGTCGGTACGCAGCCCGACCGTCGGGTCGGTCGGGATCTCGTCGAGCAGCCGGCCCCGGCCCCCTTCCGCGACGGTCGCGGCGACCGGCGGGTGCCCCTCGACCTCGATGACGACCGTGGTGCCCGGGTCGGCCCCGACGCGCTTGGCGAGCACGTAGCCGAGGCTCTCGCACAGGTAGTCGGTGGAGTGCGCCGCGGCCTCGGCGCCCAGCCCGCCGGGCTGGCCGACCGCGCGGCGTACGTCCTGCTCGTGCATCCACAGGTCGAGCGGACGGTTGCGCAGCAGCGTCAGGGTGCTCCAGCCGATGGCACCGAAGACGCCCGGCGCCGGGGCGTCGGGGTCGGTCGGCGGATCGGCCAGCAGCGCCGTGTGGCGTGCGGTCGCGGCGGCCCGGATCTCGTTGATGAGGTCGTCCGGGGTGGCGTCGCGGCGGGCGACCACACCCTGCTCGGTGAAACGGCCCATCATCCCGCGGGCGTGCGGGACGTCGCCGATCTCGACGTCGGCGTGCTCGGCACCGGCCAGCAGCGACTCGAGGTGCGCGGTGTGCGCGGCCACGGCGTGGACGTCCCAGCCCGGCAGGTCGGTGGGGGTCGCCCACTGCTCGGCCGGCACCTTCTCGAGCAGGGCGGTGAAGTCGTTGACGGCCTGCCACCACAGGTCGACGTAGCCGGTCAGTGCGACGTCGCCGCGGTCGTCCGCGGGAGGGGTGCTCATGGGGCGCACCCTAGTGGCACGCGCCGCTGGGGTCGCGGGGGACAATGGGGTACGTGCATGTCCGTGCTCCCGAGCTCACCGGCCGCGGCTGGCTCAACACCGCCGCCCCGCTCTCCGTCCGCGACCTGCGAGGTCGCTTCGTCCTCCTCGACTTCTGGACGTTCTGCTGCATCAACTGCCTGCACGTCCTCGACGAGCTGCGGCCGGTGGAGGAGCGGTACGCCGAGGAGCTGGTCGTCGTCGGAGTCCACTCGCCCAAGTTCGTCCACGAGGCCGATCCGGTCGCCCTGGTCGCCGCGGTCGAGCGGTATGCCGTCCACCACCCCGTGCTCGACGACCCCGAGCTCACCACCTGGCAGGCCTACACGGCGCGGGCCTGGCCGACGCTGGTGCTGATCGACCCGGAGGGGTACATCGTCGCCCAGTACGCCGGGGAGGGTCACGCCCACGCGATCGCCTCGCTGCTGGAGGAGCTCGTGCCCGAGCACCGCGAGCGGGGCACGCTCCAGCCCGGCGACTCGCCGTACGTCCCCCCGGTCGTGGAGCCGAGCGAGCTGCGCTTCCCCGCCAAGGCGGTGCCGGTGCCCCCCTCGTCCGCGGGGGGAGTCCCGGATGGCGGGGTGCTGGTCGCCGACGCCGGGCACGACGAGGTCGTCCTGCTCGACCGCGGTGGTGCGGTCCTCCGCCGGTTCGACGGCTTCCGCGAGCCCAACGGCCTGTGCCTGCTGCCCCCCGAGCTCGCGTCCAGGGTCGGGTACGACGTCGTGGTCGCCGACACCGTCGGGCACCGCCTCGCCGGCCTGTCGCTCGCGACCGGGGACGTGCGGACCCTCGCCGGCGACGGCACCCAGTGGATGCAGGGTGACGGCACGGAGCGACTCAGCAGCCCGTGGGACGTCGCCTGGTGGCAGGACCGGATCTGGATCGCGATGGCGGGCATCCACCAGCTGTGGACGTTCGACCCCGTGACCGGCGAGGTCGCGGTGGTCGCCGGCACCCTCAACGAGGGGCTGCTCGACGGTCCCGCCGGGGAGGCGTGGTTCGCCCAGACGAGCGGGCTGGCCGCCGACGGCGACCGGCTGTGGCTCGCCGACGCGGAGACGTCCTCCCTGCGCTGGATCGAGGCGCCGTCGCCGGGGCGGCCCGCTGCGGTCCACACCGCGGTCGGGACCGGGCTGTTCGACTTCGGCTTCCGCGACGGCCCGGCCGGCGAGGCGCTGCTCCAGCACCCCCTGGGCGTGGCCGTGCTCCCCGACGGCTCGATCGCGGTCGCGGACACCTACAACGGCGCCGTACGCCGCTTCGCCGACGGGCGGCTGACCACCCTGGCCGTCGACCTCGTCGAGCCCAGCGGGCTCCTCCTCGACCCGGACGGTGGCGGCCTGGTCGTCGTCGAGTCGGCCGCCCACCGGCTGACCCGGGTGCCGCTCGACGCGAGCGTCGCCGCGGCGGACTTCAGCCACACCACCCAGCGTCCGGTGACCGACGTCGGCGCCCGGTTGTCGCTGGAGATCGCCTTCACCCCGCCCCCGGGGCAGAAGGTCGACGACCGCTTCGGCCCGCCGTCGCAGCTGATGGTGACCGCGACCCCGCCCGCGCTGATCCGCGACGGCGAGGGGCGGGGCACCGACCTGCGTCGCGAGCTCGTCCTCGACCCAACGGTGGGGGACGGGGTGCTGCACGTGGCGGCCCGGGCCGCCTCCTGCGACGAGGGCGGCGGTGACGGGGCGGCCTGCCACATGCACCAGCAGGACTGGGGCGTGCCGGTGCGGATCACCGCCGACGGCGACGCGGTGCTCGCCCTGCCCCTGGGCGGCGGTGCGACCTGAGTCACGGGGTGACTCAGGTCGTACCGGGCCGCGAGGTGCCGTCGCGCCGCCGGTGCACGGAATGCGGACGGCCACGTCCTACCCTCGGTGCAGTCACGGCGCACCGGCGCCGTCGTACGAAGGAGCACATCATGGGTATCGGTCTCGGCATCGTCCTGCTCGTCCTCGGTCTCATCCTGCTGACCGGAGCCGTCGACCTGAGCGCCATCGACGAGTTCGTCGCCAGCGAGACGCTCGGCTGGATCCTGGTGGCGGCGGGCGTCCTGTCGCTGGTGCTCGCGCTCGTGATGAACCAGCAGCGCTCGCGCACCACGCACGTCGAGGAGCGTCGCGAGATCTGACTGTGGCGCCGGCCCCCCGGCACTTGTAGCGTGCGAGGCACCGTTCCGACAGGCGGGCGCACTCACCCAGGGGCAGCCATGGACATCGTCATCATCGGGGGCGGCATCGCCGCAGCCAACGCCGCACGGGAGCTCCGCGACCGGGGGCACGAGGACGGGATCGTGGTCCTCGCCGCCGAGCGCCACCTGCCCTACGAGCGGCCCCCGTTGTCCAAGGGCATCCTGCTGGGCGATGCGACACCGGAGTCCGCGCACGTCATGGAGCAGCAGTGGTACGACGACAACGACGTCGACCTGCGCACCGGCACGGTGGTCACCGGCATCGACCTGGACCGCCGTCAGGTGCACGCCGGGGCCGAGTCGGTGCCCTACGACCGGTTGTTGATCGCCACCGGGGCCACGCCCCGCCGCTTCGGCGACCTCGACGACGCGGACGTGCCGGTCACCTACCTGCGGACCATCGACGACTCGGTGGCCCTCAAGGAGGCCTTCCTGGGCCACATCCTGGTCGTCGGTGCCGGCTGGATCGGCCTCGAGGTGGCCGCCGCCGCCCGGTTGGCCGGCGTGGACGTCACCGTCGTCGACCCGGCCGAGCAGCCGCTGCTGGGGGTCCTGGGCCCCGAGCTCGGTGCCCGGTTCGCCGAGCTGCACCGCGGCCACGGCGTCGACCTGCGCCTCGCGACGACCGTCGAGTCCACCGAGGGGGGCTCGGTGCGGCTCTCCGACGGTCACGAGGTGACCCCCGACCTGGTCGTCGTGGGGATCGGCGCGGTCCCCGACGACCGGCTCGCCCGCGAGGCGGGGCTCGCCGTCGACAACGGCATCCTGGTCGACACGACCCTGCGGTCCAGCGATCCCTACGTCTTCGCGGTCGGCGACGTCGCCAACCACGACCACCCCGTCCTGGGCCGCCGGATCCGCGTCGAGCACTGGGACACCGCCCTGCACCAGGGCCGGGCCGCCGCGCGCGCCATGCTGGGCGACGACCAGCCCTACACCCGGCAGCCCTACTTCTTCACCGACCAGTACGACATGGGCATGGAGTACGTCGGCAGCGTCGGGCCCGACGGTCACGACGAGATGGTGGTCCGTGGTGACGACCTCGTCGCCGGACTCACCGTGCTGTGGGCGAAGGACGGCACCGTCGTCGCCGGCATGCACGCCAACGACTGGGACGCCACCGACACGATCCGCGCCCTCGTCGGTGGGCCGGTGCCCGAGAGGTTCTCCGACACCACCGTCCCGCTGGCCGATCTCGTCACCCCACCCGAGGACGACTAGAGCCAGCCGTGCGCCTGCGCGATCCGGGCGGCCTCGCCCCGGGTGGCGGCCCCGGTCTTGCCGATCGCCGAGGACAGGTGGTTGCGCACGGTGCCCTGTGAGAGGTGGGCCGCGCGCGCGATGGTGGCGACCGGCGAGCCGTCGAGGGCCAGCCGCAGGATCTCGGTCTCCCGCGCCGTCAGCGGGGACGGGCCGGCCATCAGGGACTCGGCCGCCAGGGTGGGATCGACGACCCGCAGGCCCGCGTGGACGCGGCGTACGGCGTCGGCGAGCTCACGCGCCGGGGTGTCCTTGACGACGAACCCGGCCGCCCCGGCGTCCAGCGCCCGGCGCACGTAGCCCGGTCGCCCGAAGGTCGTGACGATGAGGGACCGGACGGCGGGCAGCTCGCTGCGCAGCCGCTCGGCCACCTCGAGCCCGGTCAGACCGGGCATCTCGATGTCGAGCAGGCACACCTCGGCGCCGGAGTCCCGCGCGGCGTCGACGACCTCGTCGCCGCGGCCCACCTGGGCCACCACGGTGAGGTCGCTCTCGAGGTCCAGGAGGGCGGCGAGGGCGCCGCGGACGAGCGCCTGGTCGTCGGCCAGCAGCAGGCGGATCACGGGAGCAGCACCTCGACGCGGGTGCCGGGGTCGGCGTCACCGACGACCAGCGTGCCGCCCGCGTCGGTCACCCGCTCGCGCATGCCGCGCAGCCCGTTGCCCTCCGGGCGCGTGATCCCGGTGCCGTCGTCCGTGACGGTGATGCCGCGCGGGCCGAGGTCGACGACCACGGTGCTCGCCGCCGCGTGCCGGACCACGTTGGTCACCGCCTCCCGCAGCACCCACGCGAGCAGGGTGCGGTGCCGCGGGTCGGTGTCGGCCACCTCGCCGTGCACGACCGTGCCGACGCCGGCGTCGGCGAGGACCAGCGGGGCGGCGTCGAGCTCGGCCTCGAGGTTGCTGGCGCGGAGGCCGCCCACCGTCGAGCGGACCTCGGCCAGCGCCTGGCGCGCGGTCTCCTGGATCGACACCAGCTCGGCCCGGGCCCGCTCGGGGTCRACGTCGATGAGGCGGGCCGCCAGTTCGGCCTTGATGCTCAGCGCGGTGAGGGAGTGCCCGAGCACGTCGTGCACGTCGCGCGCCACCCGCTCGCGTTCGGCGACCAGCGCGAGTGCCGCGCGGGTCTCGTCGGCGCGGTGCTCGCCCTCGGTGAAGACCCGCAGCAGCACCATGCCGATGATGATCGGCCAGACCATGAGGAAGAAGAACGCCGGGAACCCGTCGCCGGCCACCAGGGACAACAGGGGGAGCAGCGCCACCACGGTGGTGACGCGCGGCCACCACGGGGACGGGAGCATCAGCGCGGCGTAGACGCCGAGGTAGGGCGTCAGCCCGATCGCCTCGACCCCGATGATGGTGGCGGTGGCCAGGCCCAGCGCGACGAGCAGGCCGAAGACGAGCCACGGCCGGTCGGCGAGCCAGCCGTAGCCGGCCAGGTAGACCACGGCGAACGCGGCGATGAAGGCCAGGCCGATGGCGGTGACCACGACCGACCCGGTCGCCTGGAACATCTCGATGACCGGGTAGACGAGGAAGACGAGCCAGATCCCCGCGAAGACCCACGCCCACCGCTCCCACGGGGAGGTGGTGGGGGTCGRGGTCGCCTGTCCCGCGGCCGTCACACCCGCTCCTGCCCCCGGCGCAGGCCCCACAGCGCCACCAGCGCGAAGATCACGGTCCACGCGAGCACGTTAGCGACCGGGAGCCACAGCGGGTCGTGGGTGCCGCCCGGTGTCCAGCCGTCGGTGAGCGGGTAGCGGGCCAGCGCGGCGTACCCGTAGAGCGGCGTGAGCCGGCCGATGTCGAGGATCAACCCCGACATCGGGGTGAACACGTTGCCGAGGAACGCCATGATGACGATCAGCCCCGACGCGATGCCGACCGTGTTGTCGCCGCGGAAGGCCAGGCACACGGCGAGCCCGTAGACCGCGAACAGGGCCGATCCCGCCCAGACGATGACGCCGGACAGCAGCCAGTCGGAGGTGGTGCCGGCGGCGCCCGTGGCGGCGCCGATCGCATAGATGAGGGCGACCGGGACCGCGGCGACGGCCATCGCGAGGCCGGTCTTGAGGGTGAGGAACGACAGCGGCCGCATCGGTGTGAGCGCCAGCTGGCGCCCCCACCCACTGGTCCGCTCCMGGGTCGCGCTGCCGGCCACTCCCGTGGTCGCGGTCACGGCGCCGTACGCCGCCATCGAGATCATCACGTACATCGCGACGTTGCCGCTGCCCGCCGGGTCGTCGGACCCGAGGCCGAAGACGACGTACATGAAGGCCGGCAGGGCGATGACGAAGAACATCTGCACCCGGTCGCGCAGCTGGCGACGCAGGTCGAGCGCGGCGTAGCCGACCAGGGCGGCCGGGGTCTGGACGGTCGTGCTCATCGGGAGGCTCCTGCCAGGTGGTCGGTGACGTCGTCGGTGCGGGTGAGGGCGAGGAAGGCGGCCTCCAGGCTGGCGCTGGAGACCTCGACGTCGGTGACGCCGAGGGGGGCCAGGGCCGCCCCGACGCGGGCCAGCCAGGCGGGGTCGACGCCGTCGCGGTGCACGACCTCGGTAGGAGGACGGAAGGAGACCGTCCGGCCGCCGAAGGCCGCCCGCACGTCCGCGGTCGGGCCGTCCTCGACGATGCGCCCGGCCTTCATCAGCACGGTGCGGGCGGCGAACTCGTCGGCCTCGGCGAGGTAGTGGGTGGCGAAGACGATGGTGCGTCCGCCGGCCGCGTCGGCGCGCATGGTCTCCCAGAACGCCTGCCGGCTGGCCACGTCCATCCCGGTCGTCGGCTCGTCGAGCACGATCAGGTCCGGGTCGGGCACCAGCGCCAGCGCGAACTTGAGGCGCTGCTGCTCACCGCCCGAGCACGCCTGGACCCGTCGGCGGGCGATCGGGGCCAGCCCGGCCCGCTCGACGACCTCCGCGACCCGGTCCCGGCGCCCGTGCAGCGTGGCGATCGCCTGCACGGTCTCCACGACGGTGAAGTCGCCGAGGAGGCCACCGGTCTGCATGACCGCGC
>NZ_JBFUMD010000168.1:0-7247 GCF_054049555.1 Nocardioides sp. P5_C9_2 | reverse complement strand
GCCCGTCGGCGGGGGGCCACACCGGCCGCTCGTACCCCTCGGCCTGCTGAAAGACCACGAACGGGCCGGCCTCGGCCGTCGCGACGACAGTCGTGCCCGGCTCGGTGTGGACGATCGGCCAGTCGAGCAGCGCCGCGTAGAACTCGGCCAGGGCGCCGGGGTCCGGTGCCTCGATCGCCATCCCCCACCACATGCCCGCACCGCGAGATCTCATGGCGCCAGCATGGCACCCGAGGCCGGCGCCCGAAGGGCGGTCGCGGACGGGATACGGGGGTTGAGGCCTCAACCTCGTCCCTCCAGGAGAGCGGCCAGGCGCGCCAGGTCCTTGGTCGTGGCGGGGCTCAGCCCTGCTCGTAGGAGATGTCCGCGCCCAGCTGGACGGTGCGGCTCACGGTGCACAGGCGGTCCCGGGACTGCTCGATGGCTCGCGGCAGGAACGCGCGGGCGGCATCCCCGTCGGGTCCCTCGGGGAACTGCACGTCGAAGGTCAGGCGCAGGCCGGTGAGGTGGTTGCCGTGCTCGTCGCGCACCTTCTCGCCCTGCGCGGTGAGCTCGAAGGTCGTGCTCGGCGCCCGCTTGCGCGTGATCAGGTCGACGTCGATGGCACTGCACCCGGCGATGGCAGCGAGCAGGAGCTCGACCGGAGTGAAGTCGGGGTCGTCTCCCCCGGACCCCATGAAGGTCTCGCCGCCGCGGGCGTTGGTGGCCTTGAAGCGGCCCTCCCCGATCTTTGTCAGCCCGATGCTGCGCACCGGGTCCGGCCCGGTCATCGAGGTGCTCGGCTGGGTCCCGGATGCGTCGCTCATGGTGCCCACCCTAGGGACCTGACGCCTGCGGCGGCCGGGTCGGGATCAGCGTGACGCGCGACGCGCGGCGCGACGGGCGCGGCGCTGCTCCTGGCGGGCCAGCTGGACGTTGCGTCGCAGGGCGGGGTCCTCGTCGGAGTGGATGCGTCCGTCGACGATTCCGTTGGCGAGGTGGAGCTGGGTGCTCATGGCTGTGCTTCCTTCCGGCCCGTCCCGGGCCAGGCTGTCGATGCCCTCGACGGGCGGGTGCGTGTAATGAACATGTCCGCTTGCGCKACTCTTACATCGTACGTCCGTCGCCCCGCTGGTCCCGACCTTCCCAGGGGTGATCTCCCCCACCCGCGACCCCGGGTCGGTGGCTAGGGTGGCGGGGTGAGTGGATCCCCCTACCTGAGCCTGCAGCGCACCGAAGCGATCGACCGACGAGAGCTGCTCGACATCACGTCGTACGACGTCTCGCTGGACCTGGCGTCGGACGAGGCGACGTTCGCCTCCCACACCACGATCCGGTTCCGCAGCCGCGGAGGTGCCACCTTCGTGGACCTCAAGCCGGCCTCGGTGCGGACGATCACGCTCAACGGGGACCGCGTCGACCCGGAGCTGCTCCGTCAGGGCCGGGTCCCGATCGACACCGTCGCCGGTGACAACGAGCTGGTCGTCGATGCGGTCATGCGCTTCCGCAACGACGGCGAGGGGCTGCACCGCAGCGTCGACCCGGCCGACGGGCGCCACTACGTCTACGGCATGTCGTTCATGGACGCGGCCCCCAGCGTCTTCGCCTGCTTCGACCAGCCCGACCTCAAGGCGCCGTACCGACTGACAGTGCGGGCGCCGGAGGACTGGGTCGTGGTCGCCAACGCTCCCGGTGAGCAGGTCGAGCCGGGGTCGTGGGTGTTCGCGGAGACGCCTCCGCTGTCGACGTACTTCGTCACCGTCGTCGCGGGTCCGTACCACCTCGTGACCGACGAGCACGACGGCATCCCGCTGGGGCTCTCGGCCCGCGCCAGCCTGGCCCGCGAGCTCGAGGCGGACGCGGACGAGCTCCTCACCCTGACCCGCCAGGGATTCGACGAGATGCACCGGCTGTTCGGGATCCGCTACCCGTTCGGCAGCTACCACCAGGCGTTCGTGCCCGAGTTCAACGCCGGAGCGATGGAGAACCCGGGCTGCGTGACCTTCCGCGACCCGCTGATCTTCACCTCCAAGGTCACCCGCGGTGCCCGCATCGTGCGCGCGACGACCGTGACCCACGAGATGGCCCACCAGTGGTTCGGCAACCTCACCACCCCGGTGTGGTGGGACGACCTGTGGCTCAACGAGTCCTTCGCCGAGTACATCGGCACCCGGGTCGCCGCCGACGTCACGCAGTACGACGACGCGTGGGTGCACAGCTCCTACATGCGCCGTCAGTGGGGCCTGCTCGCGGACGCCGGGCCCGCGACGCACCCGGTGGCGGGCAACGGTGCGGTGGACGCGACCGCCGCCCTGCAGGACTTCGACGGCATCTCCTACGTCAAGGGCTCGACCCTGCTCAAGCAGCTCAACGGACGCATCGGCGACGACGTGTTCTTCCGCGGCGTCATCGACCACTTCGAGACCCACCGCTTCGGCAACGCAACCATGCACGACCTGTTCGCGAGCTGGGAGCGGGCCGGCGCCGGTGACCTGTCCGACGTCACCGACGCCTGGCTGCGCACGCGCGGCGTGGACACCGTGGCGCACGACCGGGAGTCGGGGGTCCTKC
The DNA here is from genome assembly GCF_054049555.1 of Nocardioides sp. P5_C9_2. Lineage (NCBI taxonomy): Bacteria > Bacillati > Actinomycetota > Actinomycetes > Propionibacteriales > Nocardioidaceae > Nocardioides > Nocardioides sp. P5_C9_2. The sequence goes on along the minus strand of NZ_JBFUMD010000168.1, from coordinate 4,697 downwards.
GGCGCACTCCCCCGACGGTCGAGCCCGTGGAGCGCACGCACACCCTCACCCTCGCGGTCACCCCGGCGAGCGGGGCCGCCCGACGCGTGCCGGTGACGCTGTCGTCGGAGGCCACGCCGCTCGACGTCGGTGCCGACGAGGCCGTGGTCATCGACGTGGACGAGAGCTCCTGGCTGCTGGCCCGGCCCGACGCCACGACGATCTCCCTCCTGCCCTCGGTGATGCGCTCCAGCCGGGACCCGATGGAGCGCTCAGCCGTCTGGAACAACCTGCGCAGCGCCTTCGAGCTCGGTGGCGCCACCGCCGAGGACGTGCTCGCCGTCGCTGTGGTCACCCTCCCCGACGAGACCAGCGACGAGCCGCTCTCCTTCAACGGCTGGGCCTCGTCGCCCAGCAAGATGCTGCTGATGGAGTGGCTGCTCACCAAGGTCGCCCCGCTCGCGACCGATCCGCGGGCTGCCCTCGAGGCGCTGCACCAGGCCTGCCTGGCACGCGCCACCACCGCCGAGCCGCAGAGCACCGTCCAGCTCGCCGCCTTCCAGGGCGCGGTCGCGTCGTGCCGGAGCACCGAGGAGCTCGGCCGCTGGCTCGGAGGCACGGTCCCCGACGGCATCGACGTGGACCTCAGCCTGCGCTGGCGTCTGCTCGTGCGGCTCGCCGCGCTGGGGGGCACCGACCGGACCACGCTCGACCGGTTCCTCGCCGAGCAGCCGACCGCGACGTCGCGGGTCGACCATGCGCGCGCGGTCGCGTCGCTGCCGGACGACGCGTCGAAGGCCTGGGCCTGGGGACGCTTCACGGGTGTCGAGGACGTGCCCAACTACGAGCTGCAGGCGACCGGGCAGGGCATGTGGCTGCCGGACCAGGAGCACCTGACGACGCCGTACGTCGAACGCTTCTTCACCGACCTCCCCCAGACTCCCTCGCACCGCACGGGCTGGGTGCTCGCGGACGCGGCCTGCTGGTTCTTCCCGATCACCTCGCGGGACCCGGCAACGGTGAACCGGGCCGACCGGCTCTCCGGTGACGAGTCCCTCGACCTGTCGTTGCGTCGCCAGCTGCGGGTGATGGCCGACGAGCTGCGGCGGCGCCAGGACGCCCGCTCGGTGCCGGCATGACGACCAGTGCCCGCGCCCGCCGGCCCGGCCCTTCCGTGCGGACCCGGGTCACCGAGCACGTCGACGACGGCACCCGGGACCACGAGGACCGGCTGGCGACGGAGGAGCCCCTGGAGATCAGGCTGGCCGTGCCCGGCGTGCCGGCGCGACGGGTGTGGGTGACCATGCGCACGCCGGGTCACGACTTCGAGCTGGCGGCGGGCTTCGCGGCGAGCGAGTCACTCTTCCCTCCAGGGTCGATCCGTCAGGTGGCCTACTGCACCGACGTGGACCTCGGTCCGGAGCAGGAGTTCAACGTCGTGACCATCACCGTGGCACCCGGCACCGACATCGGTGCCGCACACCGGCACGAGGCCCGCAGCGCGGGATCGTCGGCCTGCGGGGTCTGCGGCAAGGACAGCGTGGCCGAGGTCCTCGACGTCGTGCACGGCGCCCCCTGGGCCGGTGAGGTCCCCCCGCCCGAGGTCGCCCGGGCCCTCCCGGACCGCCTGCGGACGGGCCAGCAGCTGTTCGACCGGACCGGGGGCGTGCACGCCGCCGCGCTGGCCACCGCCGACGGCGTGCTCGAGGTGGTCCGTGAGGACGTCGGTCGGCACAACGCCGTCGACAAGGTCATCGGCACCCGGGTGCTGGCGGGCGGTACGACCGGTGCAGCGTGCCTGGTGGTCAGCGGCCGCGCCGGCTTCGAGCTCGTCCAGAAGGCCGTGACTGCAGGGATCGGGAGCCTGGTCGCCGTCGGCGCCCCCACGAGCCTGTCGGTCGACCTCGCCCGCGAGGCCGGCCTCGTGCTGTACGGCTTCACCTCCTCGCGCCGGTGCGTCCAGTACGCCTGAGTCCCTGCCCGCGGCGTGGGATCCCACCCACTGTCGGTGGTCGAAATTAGGTTCGACCCATGCGCATCCTGCACACCTCCGACTGGCACCTGGGGAGGTCCTTCCACCGGGAGGACCTCCTCGGGCACCAGGGTGCGTTCGTCGACCACCTCCTCGAGGTGGTCGCGACCGAGCAGGTCGACGTCGTGCTGGTCTCGGGTGACGTCTACGACCGGGCCCTCCCCCACGTCGACGCGGTCCACCTCGCGGACGAGGCGTTCGCCCGTCTCGCCGCCTCCCCCGCGCGTCTCGTCGTCACCAGCGGCAACCACGACTCCGCCCAGCGCCTCGGCTTCGGGTCCCGGCTCATCGACGCCGCGGGCGTCTTCATCCGGACGGCGGCGGCCACGATCGGCGCTCCGATCCTGCTCGACGACGAGCACGGGCCGGTCGCGGTCCACGCCCTGCCCTACCTCGACCCGCGCGCCCTGGCCGAGCCCTGGCAGCTGCCGACCCGGACCCACCAGGCCGCGCTCGACGCGGCCATGACCCGGGTCCGTGGCGACCTCGCGGGTCGCAGCGGGCGCACCCGCTCGGTGGTCATGGCGCACACGTTCGTCGCCGGGGCCGAGCCCTCGGACTCCGAGCGCGACATCAGCGTCGGCGGAGTCTCCCGGGTGGCCACCTCGGCCTTCGACGGCATCGACTACGTCGCCCTCGGACACCTCCACGGGCGCCACACCCTCAGTGAGTCGATCCGCTACAGCGGCTCCCCACTGGCCTACTCCTTCTCGGAGACCGACCACCACAAGGGGTCGTGGCTCGTGGACCTCGACGCCGACGGCCTCGCCCACGCCGAGTTCGTGGAGGCGCCGGTGCCTCGTCGGCTGGCCAGGCTGACCGGCGACCTGGAGACGCTGCTGGCCGATCACCGGCTCGACGTGCACGAGGACGCCTGGGTGCAGGCGACCCTCACCGACCGGGTGCGTCCGGTGCACGCGATGGACCGGCTCCGCGCCCGGTTCCCGCACGCCCTCGTCCTCGGCTTCGCGCCGGAGGGCGGTCCGATCGGCACCACCCCCGCGGCACGGGCAGCCGGCCGCAGCGACCACGACGTCGCCCTCGACTTCGTCGCCGAGCTGCGCGGCGCCCCCGCCTCGGTCGCCGAGGCCGCGTTGCTGCGGGAGGCGGTCGACGCCTGCTGCGAGGACACCGACCTCGACGTCCTGGTCGGGGGGGCCTGATGCGCCTGCACACCCTCGAGGCCACCGCGTTCGGGCCGTTCGCCGAGACCGTGTCCGTCGACTTCGACGCCCTGTCGGCGGCCGGACTCTTCCTGCTCAGCGGTGCCACGGGTGCGGGCAAGTCGAGCATCCTCGACGCCGTCTGCTTCGCGTTGTACGGCGACGTCCCCGGCGACCGCTCGGCCGCCAAGCGGCTCCGGTGCGACCAGGCCGCCCCGGGCGTGGCCCCCACCGTGACGCTCGAGGTCACCCTGTCGGGACGACGGTGGCGCGTCGAGCGCTCCCCCGCCTGGCAGCGTCCCAAGCGGCGGGGCACCGGCATCACCACCGAGCAGGCGTCGGTGCACCTCACCGAGCGGGTCGAGGGGGTCTGGGTCACCCGCTCCACCCGCCTCGACGAGGCCGGTCACCTGATGACCCGGCTGGTCGGGATGAACCTGCCCCAGTTCTGCCAGGTCGCGATGCTCCCCCAGGGCCGCTTCCAGGCGTTCCTGCGGGCCCGCTCGGAGGAGCGCCACGCGCTGCTGCAGCAAGTGTTCCGGACGGGTCGCTTCGACCAGGTCGAGCGCTGGTTGCGTGAGCACCGGGTCTCGGTCCGCCGCGCGTCCGAGCAGCATGCGACTGCGGTGGCCGCGTTGGTGAGCCGCATCAGCGAGTCGGCCGACCGGTCGATCCCCGACGACGAGGCCTCGCCCGCTGAGCTGCGCTCGTGGCTCGACGGCGTGCAGGCCGGGGCTCGCGCCAGGGCCTACTCCGCCGCCGTCGCGGTGGCCGTGGCCGTGGACACCTCCGACCTGGCCTCGCGCCGACTCTCCGACGCCGAGCAGGTCCGTGACCTGCAGGCTGCGTACGCCGAGGCGGCAGCGGTCGTGGCCACGCACGATGCCGAGGCGCACGACGCAGCGCGGACCCGCGTCGAGCGGGCGCAGCGAGCGGCCGGGCTGCTCGGCCTCGACGACGCACTCGTCGAGGCCGAGGCGCTGCGTGACGTGGCCCGACGGGAGGCGGCGCGCGCACTGGCGGCCTGGAGCTCACTGGTCGGTCCCCCGACAGTGGGACCCGAGGCCGGCGACGACCTGCCCCAGTCGCTCGCCGATTCGGCGGCCACCCTCCAGCGGGCCGAGGCGCTGCGCCCCGACGCCGATCGGCTCCACGAGGTCCGGCGCCTGTGCGACGAGGTGAGCGCCCTCATCGGTCAGGTCGAGGTCGACCTGACCGCCGCCGTCTCGCGGGCGGACGCACTCCCCCAGCGGCTGGCTCGGCTGCGAGCCGACCTGCGCATGGCAGAGGAGGCGGTGGTCCTGCTGCCCGGCGCTGCCGCCCGGGTCGAGCAGGTCCGGGCCCGGCGTGATGCCGCCCGGGATCGGACGGCGCTCGCGCCCGTGCTCCGTCGAGCCGTGGCCGACCGGGACACCGCACGCGCCGACGTCACCGCCCTCAAGGAGCGGTGGCTCGAGATACGCGAGGCCCGCCTCGACGGGATGGCGGCCGAGCTGGCGTCGCAGATCGCGGTGGGGGCGAGC
>NZ_JBFUMD010000167.1:0-7280 GCF_054049555.1 Nocardioides sp. P5_C9_2 | reverse complement strand
CCCCTGGAGTGTGCCGTCCTCGCCCCACGGACCGTGGAGCAGCGGAAAGACCACGTCGACCTCGCCGATCACCTCGGGCACCTGCGCGGCCCGGGTGATGACCAGGTCGGTCTCGCCCTCGGCGCCCAGCATCGCGACCATGGCGCGGCTGCCGTCGACCTCGGGGAGGTCGTTGCCGTCGATGGACAGGCGGGCGGGGTCGTCCGCCTCCAGCACCCAGCGGCCGTCGGTGGCGATGCCGACCGGCACCACGTCGTACCGGTCCCGGTCGATCGCCGCCAGCACGCTGCCGGCCGTGACGCAGGAGATGCCGTGCTCGCTGGACCGGCCGCCGAAGACGACGGCGACGCGGGGCTTGCGGGGCTCGTTCATTGTCGTGACCCTAGCGGCCTAGTCTGGCTCGCATGGCAGTCGACCCGCCCGTGCCCAGCACTCCCGGCAGTACGCCCGAACGTGCCCTCAGCCCTGCCACCATCGCGGTGACGGCAGGGCGTCCGGCCCACGAGCCGGACGCCCCGCTCAACACCCCGATCACCATGGCGAGCACCTACRTCGCGGGCGGCAACCTCGAGTACGGCCGCTACGGCAACCCGACGTGGACGGCGCTCGAGGAGGCGATCGGCGCACTGGAGGGCGGCCGCTGCCTCACCTTCTCCTCCGGCCTGGCCGCCGTCTCGACGGTGCTGGACCTGGTCGGCAACGGCGCCACGGTGGTCGCCCCGCGCGGCGCCTACAACGGCACGATCATGCAGCTGGCCGACCTCGAGTCCCGTGGGCGCATCCGCGCCGAGCTGGTCGACATCACCGACACCGCGGCCGTCGTCGCCGCCTGCGAGGACGCCGCCCTGGTCTGGCTGGAGTCGCCCACCAACCCGGGTCTCGAGCTCGCCGACATCCCGACCATCCGGGCCGCGGCGCACGACGCCGGCGCCTACGTCGTCGTCGACAACACCTTCGCCACTCCCCTGCTCCAGACCCCGCTCGCCGACGACGTCGACATCGTCGTGCACTCGGCGACGAAGTTCCTCGCCGGCCACAGCGACGTGCTGCTCGGGGCGATCTGCACCCGCGACGACGAGCTCTTCGCCGTGCTCAAGGGTCGTCGTGACCTCCTCGGAGCCGTGCCCGGCACCCTCGAGGCCTGGCTGGTGCTGCGCGGCCTGCGCACCCTGCACCTGCGCGTCGAGCGCGCGCAGGCCAACGCCCAGGAGCTCGTCCGTCGCCTCGGCGAGCACCCGGCGGTCGGCGAGGTCCGCTACCCCGGCTTCGGGGCGATCACGTCCATCGTCCTGGCCCAGGGTGCGATGGCCGCCGATCTCCTCACCCACAAGACGAAGCTGTGGGTGCACGCCACCTCACTCGGCGGGGTCGAGTCGACCTTCGAGCGCCGGCGCCGCTGGAAGACCGAGTCGTCGACGGTGCCCGAGGGCCTGGTGCGGCTCTCGGTGGGGGTGGAGGACGTCGAGGACCTCTGGAACGACCTGCGCGTCGCGCTGGACGGCTGCGTCGGCTGACGGGTCAGTCGGTCTCGGCCTTGGTGTCGCGGGCGATGAAGGCATTCATCATCTCCAGCGCGGTGATCCGGCCGTCCACGACGGCGTCCACGTGCTCGGCGATGGGGGCGTCGACCCCGGTCGCGCGGGCCAGGGCGAGCAACGACTTGCAGGACTTGGCGCCCTCGGCGACCTGGCTGGTGGAGGCGTAGATCTCCGCGGTCGTCATGCCCTTGCCGAGGTTCTCGCCGAAGGTGCGGTTGCGCGACAGCGGGGACGAGCACGTCGCGACGAGGTCGCCGAGTCCGGCCAGGCCCATCAGGGTCAGCGGGTTGGCGCCCTGCGCCGTCGCGAGCCGCGCGGTCTCGGCGAGCCCGCGGGTGATGACCGACGCGGTGGTGTTGTCGCCGAAGCCCAGTCCCACGGCCATGCCGACCGCGAGCCCCACGACGTTCTTGTAGGCACCGCCGATCTCGCAGCCCAGCACGTCGGTAGAGGTGTAGGGCCGGAACGCCGCCGTGTGGAACAGCCGCTGGAGGCGCCGGGCGACGTCCTCGTCGGCGCAGGCGACCACCGAGGCGGCGGGTTCGCGGCGGGCGATCTCCTTGGCCAGGTTGGGTCCGCTGACGACCGCGATCCGCTCGGGACCGGCGCCGGTCACCTCCGCGATGACCTCGCTCATCCGGTCCAGCGTGCCGAGCTCGACGCCCTTCATCAGCGAGACGAGCACCGCCTTCTCGGGGATGAGCGGCGCCCACTCGGTGAGGTTGGCACGCAAGGTCTGCGACGGCACCGTGAGCACGACGACGTCCGCGTCGTCGGCCGCATCAGCGGCGGAGGTGGTGGCGCGCACGCTCGCGGGGAGCTCGATGCCGGGGAGGTACCCGGTGTTCTCGCGCCGGGTGTTGATGGCGTCGGCGACCTCGTCCCGACGGGCCCACAGCACGACATCGTTGCCGGCGTCCCCGAGCACGACGGAGAAGGCGGTCCCCCACGAGCCGGCGCTGAACACTGCGACCTTGGTCATCCACGATCCTTCTTGTTGGGGTCGCCGATGGGGCGGACGCCGCGCGCACGCGGGTCGAACCTCTCGGCCGGGGGCCGCTCACCGCGCAGCTCCGCGACGATGTCGGTGATGGCGGTCATGATCCGCTCGGTCGTCTCGTTGACGACCTCGGGCGTCTGCGGCAGGGCACGGAGGTCGTCGATCGGCACCGGGGCCCCGGCCTTCATCACCACGTGCTTGCGCGGGAACAGGTGCGGGTGCTTCGAGTACGGCGGCAGCACCTCCTGGGCGCCCCAGTGCCCCACCGGGATCACCGGCACGCCCGTGGCCAGGGCGATGCGGGCCGCACCCGACTTGCCCTTCATCGGCCACAGGTCGGGGTCGCGCGTCAGCGTGCCCTCCGGGTAGACGACGACGCACTCGCCGTCGTGGACGGCGCGCACCGCGGCGTCGTACGCACCGATGGCGTTGCGGGTCAGGCGCTCGACCGGGATCTGCTCGGCCGAGGTCAGCACGGTGCCGACGAAGCGGGTGCGGAACAGCGTCGACTTGGCGAGGTATCGCGGGATGCGGCCGTGGTCGTAGACGAAGTGCGCCGTGAGCAGGGGGTCGACGTGCGAGATGTGGTTGGCCACCACGATGCAGCCGCCCTCGGCCGGGATCCGGGTGCCGTCGATCCACGTGCGGGACGTCGCACCCAGCAGCGTCGGCTTGATGACCGACACCGCGAACGCGACCGCCCAACCCCGCCGGGACTGGAGCTTCCTGACCGACACCGCGCCGCCTCTCTGTTCGTGGACCCGCAGGCTACTCGCCCCGTGACAGGATCACTGCGATGTCTGCCGCCTCGTTCGTCGTGATCCTGCCGGTCAAGCCGCCGGCCCTGGGGAAGTCCCGCCTGCGTGGCCTCCCGGCCGCCCAGCGCCGTGACCTCGCCGCCGCCTTCGCCCTCGACACGGCGGCCGCCGCTCGTCGTACGCCGGGGGTCGTCGCGGTCCTCGCCGTCACCGACGACCACCGCTTCGCGCGCGAGCTGGCCGACGACGGCTGCGAGGTCATCCCGGACGGAGCCAGCGAGGATCTCAACGCGATCCTGCGCCAGGCCGCGGCCGAGGTGGACCGGCGCTGGCCCGGCGTCATGCCGGTGACCCTGTGCGCCGACCTCCCCGCGCTGGTGCCGGACGACCTCGCCTCCGCTCTGCGCGAGGTCGCCGGGCCGACCTTCGTCCGCGACGCCGCGGGGACGGGCACGACGGCGTACGCCGCGCCGGTGGACCGCTTCGATCCTCACTTCGGTCCCGGCTCGGCCGACCGACACCTCCGGGCCGGCGCCCGTGAGGTCGTGGCACCGGCCAGGACGCTGCGCCTCGACGTCGACGACCTCGACGACCTGGGAGGCGCACTGGCGCTCGGCGTCGGTCCGCACACCGACGGCGCACTGTCGGAGGGGTCGACGGGCGGGGACRCCGACGGCGGGCCACCCCGGGGGTGACCCGCCGCCAGACGAGGAACGACTAGGACTTCTTGGCGGTCGTCTTCTTCGCGGTCGTCGTCTTCTTCGCCGGCGCCTTCTTGGCCGCCGTCGACTTCGAGGCCGCCGCCTTGGAAGCGGTCGTCTTGGTAGCGGTCGTCTTCGAGGCCGTGGTCTTGGAGGCCGTCGTCGAGGCGGCCTTCTTGGCCGGGGCCTTCTTGGCCGTGGTCGCGGAGGAGGTGGCCTTGGTGGTGGTGGCCTTGGTGGTCGCCTTCTTCGCGGGGGCCTTCTTCGCCGTGGACTTCGTGGCCGGAGCCTTGGTGGCGGGTGCCTTCTTGGCCGTCGACCTCGCGGGAGTCGACTTGCTCGCGGTCGACCGCGAGCCGGGGGTCGCGCGCTTGGCGGCCGCGGTGACGGTCCCGGTCGCGACGGCGGCGACCGTGCGGACCGACGGCGGCTTGGGCATGGTGGCCGCGGTCAGCTTCGGCAGCTTCTTCGCGCCCGACACGATGTTCTTGAGGTCCTGGCCGGGTGAGAACTTCGGCACCGACTTCTTCTTCGACTTCATCCGCTCACCGGTCTGCGGGTTGCGGACCCAGCGAGCGTTGCGGACGGTCTTCTCGAAGGACCCGAACCCGGTGATCGCGACCTTCTCCCCCTTGGCCACCTCACGCGTGATGGTGTCGAGCACGGAGTCGAGCGCGTGCGCAGCCTGCTTGCGGTTCCCCTCGTAACGCGCGGCGAGCGCGTCGATGAGCTGAGACTTGTTCACTGTCTTCCCTTCCAATGAACTCAAGGTGCCGAGCCCGTGCCCGACCCATTGCTTGGCACGCTAGGCATCCGTGGCGTGCGTCACAATCACCACGGGCCGGTTTCCCCTTGTTTTTTGGGGGTTCCGGCCCGTGACGTGGAAGGTGCGTGGTCGATCAGGCGTGCTGCGTGGCCGGCTTCCAGCTCGGTCGCGTGGCCTCGTACGCCGTGATGTCGGCCTCGTTGCCGAGCGTGATGCCGATGTCGTCGAGGCCCTCGAGCAGGCGCCAGCGGGTGTAGTCGTCGATGTCGAAGGAGTCCTCGATCGCGTCCGGACCCTCTCCGGCACGCACGGTCCGCGACTCGAGGTCGACGGTCACCGTGGCGCCCGGGTGCTCCTCGAGGTGGTCCCACAGGCGCTGCACGACCTTCTCGTCGACCYGTGCCGCGAGCAGTCCGGACTTGCCGGAGTTGCCGCGGAAGATGTCGGCGAAGCGGGGCGAGATCACGGCCTTGAACCCGTAGTTCTGCAGCGCCCACACGGCGTGCTCGCGCGAGGACCCGGTGCCGAAGTCGGGTCCGGCGACGAGCACGGTGCCGGCTGCGTACTCCGGCCTGTTGAGGACGAAGGACTCGTCGCTGCGCCATGCCGCGAACAGACCGTCCTCGAAGCCGGTGCGCGTGACCCGCTTGAGGTAGACCGCCGGGATGATCTGGTCGGTGTCCACGTTGCTGCGCCGCAGCGGCACGCCGACGCCGGTGTGGGTGGTGAAGGGCTCCATGGCTCAGGCCTCCTGCAGGGTCGGTGCGCTGACGAGATCGGCGGGCGACGAGAGCGTGCCGCGGATCGCGGTGGCGGCCGCGACCGGCACGGACACGAGGTGGGTGCGCCCACCCTTGCCCTGACGGCCCTCGAAGTTGCGGTTGGACGTGGACGCGCTGCGCTCCTGCGGGGCGAGCTGGTCGGGGTTCATGCCCAGGCACATCGAGCATCCCGCGCCGCGCCACTCCGCACCTGCGGCGAGGAAGACCTTGTCGAGGCCCTCCTCCTGTGCCTGCAGCCGCACCCGCACGGAGCCGGGCACGACGAGCAACCGGGTGCCGTCGGCGACGGTGTGGCCCTCGAGGATCCGGGCGGCGAGCCTCAGGTCCTCGATGCGGCCGTTGGTGCAGGAGCCGACGAACACCGTGTCGACCTTGATGTCCTTCATCGGGGTGCCGGCCTCGAGGCCCATGTACTCCAGGGCCTTCTCGGTGGCGACCTTGTCGTTGGGCTCCTCGAAGTCGTCGGGGCCGGGGACCGTGGCGCCCAGCGGCACGCCCTGTCCGGGGTTGGTCCCCCACGTGACGAACGGAGTCATGGTGGACGCGTCGAGGACGATCTCGGCGTCGAACTCCGCGTCGTCGTCGGTGCGCAGGCTGCGCCAGTGCTCGACGGCCGCGTCCCAGTCGGCCCCCGCCGGCGCCTCGGGCTTGCCCTCGATGTAGTCGAAGGTGGTCTGGTCGGGGGCGATCATCCCCGCCTTGGCGCCCCACTCGATGGACATGTTGCAGACGGTCATCCGGCCCTCCATGGAGAGCTCCTCGATCGCCGGCCCGCGGTACTCGACGATGTAGCCCTGACCGCCGCCGGTGCCGGTGTGGGCGATGAGGGTGAGCACCAGGTCCTTGGCGGTGACGCCCTCGGGCAGCGAGCCGTTGACCGTGACGGCCATCGTCCTCGGCCTGGCCTGCATCAGGGTCTGGGTCGCCAGCACGTGCTCGACCTCGGAGGTGCCGATGCCGAAGGCGATGGCCCCGAAGGCCCCGTGGKTCGAGGTGTGCGAGTCGCCGCACACGATCGTCATCCCGGGCTGGGTGAGCCCGAGCTGCGGGCCGACGACGTGGACGATGCCCTGCTCCACGTCACCGAGCGGGTGCAGCCGTACGCCGAACTCGGCGGCGTTCTTGCGCAGCGTGTCGACCTGGGTCTTGCTCACCGRGTCGGCGATCGGCTTGTCCCAGTCGACCGTGGGGACGTTGTGGTCCTCGGTCGCCAGCGTCAGGTCGGGGCGTCTGACCCGACGCCCGGCGAGGCGCAGCCCGTCGAAGGCCTGCGGCGAGGTCACCTCGTGGATGAGGTGCAGGTCGATGAAGAGGAGGTCGGGCTCTCCCTCGGCACTGCGGACGACGTGCTCGTCCCACACCTTCTCGGCCAGGGTCTTGCCCATGACGATCTCTCCTTCGCGTGACTCCGGGGGTCCCCGGGTGGTGGTCTCCGACACTACCGCTTGCGTCCCATGATCTGAGACGGCAGTATTGCCATATGGACAACTCTAGCGGCGTCGGCGTGCTCGACAAGGCGGCCCTCGTGCTCTCGGCCCTCGAGTCGGGCCCCGCCACCCTGGCCGGACTCGTCGCCGGCACCGGGCTCGCCCGACCCACGGCCCACCGGCTCGCCGTCGCGCTCGAGCACCACCGGCTGGTGGCGCGCGACATGCAGGGCCGCTTCGTCCTCGGGCCCCGGCTGGCCGAGCTGTCCGCGGCCGCCGGCGAGGACCGCCTGCTCGCGGCCGCCGGC
>NZ_JBFUMD010000166.1:0-7289 GCF_054049555.1 Nocardioides sp. P5_C9_2 | reverse complement strand
GGTCCGTCCCATTCGCAGCCCCCGTCCCTTGGCCCATCCCATGGGACGGGCTAGCGTCTGTGCATGGAGTCCGCCCGGGTCCGTACGTCCGTCGTCCGGATACCCGTGCGCCCGTCCGGGACCGTGCCGTCGCCCCGATCATGCTGCGTGCGAGAGCCCCAGCCGGCGACTGTGCCGAGGAGGACCGGGTCGGCCGAGCGTGCTCCATCCCACCTGTCCCAGGTCACGGGGCGCCGCCCCGATGGCTCGAGGCAGGCGGGCCGATGAAGTAGTCCTGCTACCAGGAGGTTCACATGGATGTTGTGGTCACCGGACGACACTGCGAGGTGTCGGAGAGGTTTCGCGAACATGTGTCGGAGAAGCTCGCCAGGCTCGAGAAGCACGATCACCGGATCATCCGGGTCCAGGTCGAGGTGGAGCAGGAACGCAACCCCAGGCAGCACGACCGCGCCGTACGCGTTGAGCTGACGGCCTTCTCGAAGGGACCCGTGATCCGCGCCGAGGCCGCCGCCGAGGACAAGATGGGCGCCCTCGACCTCGCTCTCGACAAGATGGCCTCCCAGATGCGTCGCGCCGCCGACCGCCGTCGGGTGCACCACGGCCGCCATGCTCCCGTCTCGGTCGGGCAGGCCCTGGCCGAGATCGCCGAGCCGGTGACCCCCGACGGGGACGAGGAGATCGTCACCGAGCGCCAGGTCGGACCGATCACCGTCACCGGTGACGGACCGCTCGTGGTCCGGGAGAAGTCGCACGGTGCCACGCCGATGACCCTCGAGACGGCGCTCTACGAGATGGAGCTGGTGGGCCACGACTTCTACCTGTTCGTGGACAAGGACAGCGAGCGTCCCTCCGTCGTCTACCGCCGTCGTGGCTACGACTACGGCGTCATCTCTCTCGACCTGGACCGCTGAGCGATGCACTCGTTGCCCCGGTCCCACCGGCTTCTGCAATGATGCCGGGGTGACCGAGGCAACGGGTGTCCCAGGCACCAACCCCCACGAGCCGATCCGCGTCCTCGTCGTCGACGACCAGGAGCTGTTCCGGCGAGGCTTGACCATGCTGCTCGCGCAGGACACCGACATCGAGGTCGTCGGCGAGGCCGACGACGGGATCGTCGGCACGGAGCTGGCCACCACGCTGGCCCCCGACGTGGTGCTCCTCGACGTCCGGATGCCGCGCCGCTCCGGCGTGGACGCCTGCCGCGCGATCAAGGAGGCCGTGCCGTCGGCCAAGATCATCATGCTGACGGTCTCCGACGAGGAGGGCGACCTCTACGAGACCGTCAAGAACGGCGCCTCCGGCTACCTGCTCAAGGACTCCTCCATCGAGGAGGTCGCCCAGGCGATCCGCGTCGTCAACGAGGGCCAGTCGCTGATCAGCCCGTCCATGGCGGTCAAGCTCATCGACGAGTTCAAGCAGATGTCCAAGCCCGACAAGCAGCAGAGCACGGCGCTCAAGCTCACCGACCGCGAGCTCGAGGTGCTGCGCCTCGTCGCGCGCGGACTCAACAACCGTGAGGTGGCCAAGGAGCTGTTCATCTCCGAGAACACCGTCAAGAACCACGTCCGCAACATCCTCGAGAAGCTCCAGCTCCACTCGAGGATGGAGGCCGTGATGTATGCCATGAAGGAGAAGCTGCTGGACCTGCCCTGACGGGCAGGCACCACCATGGTCGGCGCGACGGACAGTCTCAGCACGCTCCAGGCGCGCCGCATCGCGCTCGCCGCCCAGGGCTTCACGGACCGCGCGCACGCGGCTCCCTCGATGCGCACCCTCGAGCGGACCCTGTCCCGCACCGGGGTCCTGCAGGTGGACTCGGTCAACGTCCTCCAGCGCGCCCACTACATGCCGCTCTACTCGCGCATTGGTGCCTACGACGTCGACCTGCTGCGCCGGGCCTCGCAGCGGCGCCCGCGCCGCATGGTGGAGTACTGGGCGCACGTCCAGGCCTTCATGCCCGTCGACCTCTGGCCGGTCATGCAGCACCGGATGGACGGCTACCGCGAGCAGCGGGGCAAGTGGGGCTTCACCGCCGATCCCGCCCTGGAGCCGGGAGTGCTGGCCGCCGTCCGCGATCGCGGCCCGGTCACCGCCCGCGACCTGGAGGAGGAGTTCTCCGAGGGGCCGCGCTCCCGGGAGCACTGGGGCTGGAACTGGTCGCAGGCGCGCAAGGTCCTGGACTACCTCTTCCTGGTGGGCGACGTCGCCATCGCGGGGCGTACCTCGCAGTTCGAGGTCCTGTACGACGTCCCCGAACGCGTGCTTCCGGCCGCCGTGCTCGCCGCGCCCACCCCGAGCAGGGCGGACGCGGACCTCGAGCTGGTCCGCCGCGCGGCGAGGTCGCACGGTGTCGCCACGCTGCGCTGCCTGGCCGACTACTACCGGATGCCGGTGGCCGACACCAAGGGCGCCGTCGAGACGCTGCTCGAGACCGGCGAGCTCACCCCGGTCACCGTGCCGGGCTGGACGCGCGCGGCGTACCTCCATCGCGACGCGCGGCTGCCCCGGCGGGTGGGGGCGCGGGCCCTGCTGTCCCCGTTCGACCCGGTCGTGTGGGAGCGTTCGCGCGCCGAGACACTCTTCGGCTTCTCGTACCGGATCGAGATCTACGTGCCGGCCGAGAAGCGCGTGCACGGCTACTACGTGCTGCCCTTCCTGCTGGGGGACACCATCGCGGCCCGGGTCGACCTCAAGGCCGACCGGGCGACAGGACGCCTCCTGGTGCAAGGGGCGTACGCCGAGCCCGGAGCGCCGCCGGAGACCCCCGAGGAGCTGATGGCCGAGCTGGGTCGGCTCGCCGACTGGCTCGGGCTCGCCGACGTCGTGGTGGGGGAGCGGGGCGACCTGGCCGGCCCACTGGCTGCCGTTGCCGCCATCGCTGGGAGGCGTGGGTAGCATGATCGACGGCCATCCGGCCGCCCGTACGTCGCACCACCCGCTCTCAGTCAACCCACCCTCTTTCGACGGAGTCGCATCACCGTGCCTGCCATCATCGACAAGCTCCTCCGCATCGGCGAAGGCAAGATCCTGCGCCAGCTCGAGGCGATCGCCAAGGCCGTCAACGCCATCGAGGACGACTTCGTCTCGATGAGCGACGACGAGCTGCGGGGCATGACGGTGGAGTTCCGCGAGCGGCTCGCCCAGGGCGAGTCCCTCGACGACCTCATGCCGGAGGCGTTCGCGACCGTCCGCGAGGCCTCCAAGCGGGTGCTGGGCATGCGCCCCTTCGACGTCCAGATCATGGGTGCGGCGGCGCTGCACCTCGGCAACATCGCCGAGATGAAGACCGGTGAGGGCAAGACCCTCGTCGCCGTGCTCCCGTCGTACCTCAACGCCCTCGAGGGCAAGGGCGTGCACGTCGTCACCGTCAACGACTACCTCGCCACGTTCCAGTCCGAGCAGATGGGCCGGGTCCACCACTTCCTCGGCCTGACCGTCGGCGTGATCCTGCCGTCGATGCGGCCGGCCGAGCGCCGCGAGGCCTACGCCTGCGACATCACCTACGGCACCAACAACGAGCTCGGCTTCGACTACCTGCGCGACAACATGGCCGACGCCATCGAGGACTGCGTGCAGCGCGGGCACAACTTCGCCGTCGTCGACGAGGTCGACTCGATCCTCATCGACGAGGCACGGACCCCCCTCATCATCAGCGGTCCGACCCAGGACGAGGTCAAGTGGTACGCCGAGTTCGCCACGATCGCGCGCTCGATGCGCATCGACCACGACTACGAGGTCGACGAGAAGAAGCGCACCATCTCCGTCCTCGAGCCCGGCATCACGAAGGTCGAGGACCACCTGGGCATCGAGAACCTCTACGACTCGGTCAACACCCCGCTCATCTCGTTCCTCAACAACTCCATCAAGGCCAAGGAGCTGTTCCGCAACGACAAGGAGTACGTCGTCATGGACGGCGAGGTGCTCATCGTCGACGAGCACACCGGTCGCATGCTGGCCGGGCGCCGCTACAACGACGGCCTGCACCAGGCGATCGAGGCCAAGGAGGGTGTGACTGTCCGCGAGGAGTACCAGACCCTCGCCACCGTCACCCTGCAGAACTACTTCCGCCTCTACGAGAAGCTGTCCGGCATGACCGGTACGGCCATGACCGAGGCCTCCGAGTTCGACAAGATCTACAAGCTCGGCGTGGTGTCCATCCCCACCAACAAGCCGATGGCCCGCGAGGACCAGGGCGACCTGGTCTACCGCACCGAGGAGGCCAAGTACCTCGCCGTCGTCGAGGACATCGCCGAGCGCAACGCGGCCGGCCAGCCGGTCCTCGTCGGCACCGTGTCGGTCGAGAAGTCCGAGCTGCTCTCCGGCCTGCTGCGCAAGAAGGGTGTCCCGCACACCGTCCTCAACGCCAAGCAGCACGCCGACGAGGCCAAGGTGGTCGCGCTCGCCGGCCACCGGGGCGCCGTGACCGTCGCCACCAACATGGCCGGTCGAGGCACCGACATCATGCTCGGCGGGTCCGTCGACTTCCTCGCCGACCAGGAGCTGCGCACGCAGGGCCTCGACCCGGTCGAGAACGTCGAGGAGTACGACGCCGCCTGGCCGGGGATGGTCGAGCGGATCAAGGCGCAGGTCGCCGCGGAGCACGACGAGGTCAAGGGTCTCGGCGGCCTGTACGTCGTGGGCACCGAGCGCCACGAGTCGCGCCGCATCGACAACCAGCTGCGCGGYCGYTCCGGCCGTCAGGGCGACCCCGGCGAGTCCCGCTTCTACCTGTCCCTCGAGGACGAGCTGATGCGGCTCTTCAAGTCCGACTGGGTCGACCGCGTCCTCCAGGTGCTCAAGGTGCCCGACGACGTCCCGATCGAGAACAAGCGCGTCACCGGCGCCATCGCCAGCGCGCAGGGCCAGGTCGAGTCGCAGAACTTCGAGTCCCGCAAGAACGTCCTCAAGTACGACGACGTGATGAGCCGCCAGCGCGAGGTCATCTACGGCGAGCGCCGACGGGTGCTCGAGGGCGCCGACCTCGAGCAGCAGATCCGCACGTTCGCCAACGACGTGGTCGTCGGGTACGTCGCGGGCTCGACCGAGGGCTACGCCGAGGACTGGGACCTCGACAAGCTGTTCACCGCGCTCAAGCAGCTCTACCCGTGCACCCTCACCGAGAAGGGCGTCGACGCCGCCGCCGGCGGTCGCGCCGGGCTGAGCCGTGAGGCGCTCGTCGCGGACATCCAGAAGGACATCCAGGCGGCGTACGACCGTCGTGAGGCCGAGATGGGCGAGGAGGTCATGCGCGAGCTCGAACGGCGCGTCATCCTCTCCGTGCTCGACCGCAAGTGGCGCGAGCACCTCTACGAGATGGACTACCTGCGCGAGGGCATCTACCTGCGGGCATACTCCCAGCGCGACCCGCTCGTGGAGTACCAGCGCGAGGGCTTCGACATGTTCACCGCGATGATGGACGGCATCAAGGAGGAGTCGGTCGGCTTCCTGTTCAACCTGCAGGTCGAGATCGCCGAGGACGACGTCGAGCACGACCACGCGCACGACCACGACCACGCGCACGACCACGACCACGCGCACGACCACGACCACGACCATGCACACGACCACGACCACGAGGTGGCGCCGGTCGGTGCGGCTCCGGCGATCGACATGGGCGAGGCCCAGGCCCACGCGCCCCAGTTCCGGGCCAAGGGCCTCGAGCGCAAGGAGCGACCGACCAACCTGGCCTACTCCGCGCCCAGCGAGGACGGTGAGGTCGAGGTGAAGGCCGAGGTCGTCGCCGACGAGTACGACGGCGTCGGTCGCAACGACATGTGCCCCTGTGGTTCGGGCAAGAAGTTCAAGCGCTGCCACGGCGCCCCGGGCGGGGCCTCGGGCCGCGCCACCATCGGCGGCTGAGCGACTCGCACGCGTACGACGGCCGGGGYCGCCTCGCGCGGGTCCGGCCGTCGTGGTCCTCCTCGCTGCGCTCTCCAGGAGCGGTGAGTGAGCCACGTTCTCCGGCCGTGGACTGTGGCTGGGTGACCCCTCGTTCGGCGTGTACGCCGCGACACGCCCGGTAGCGGTGGCGCCGCCACAGTGCGACGGTGCGAAAGGTGGCTGGCTCACCGCTCCGCCGGACGACGTGACGACCGGCGGCCGTCCTCAGCCGAAGACCAGCGCGACACACTGCCAGCGACCGTCGCGAGCCTCGAAGCGCGCGGCGAGGGCGCGGGAGCGCTGGCCGTGGCGGACCCGGGCCGAGACCTCGAGGGCGTCGGCGGACACCAGGCTGGTGCGGACCGAGGCCACCGTGGGGCGGATCGCGCCCCGGCCGCGACCCGTGGCGGGGGTGGTCCCCGCGGCGAGGGACACGGTCGCGGCGCGGCGGCCGAGCTCCTGGTAGAGCCGGTGCTCGGTGTGGCGGAGCAGCTGGCTCAGCGGCCGGTCGCCCATGGCGATCTCGACGGCGGCGCACAGGTAGCGGTGGACGAAGGAGTCGAGCCGGTGTCGTCGCTCCCCGTCCACCGCCACCAGGTCGCCGTGCGGCAGGTCCAGCGTCGAGTCCGGCTCCGGCGGGTCGAGCCGGGGTGTCAGGTCGAGGGCGAGCGCGCCCTGGACACTGGCCACCGGCACGGGCGGGCGGAGCGGGATGACCTGGGCGTGGGGCTGGGCCTCGCGGGTGCTGGTCATGTCGGTTCCTCTCGTCGTGGTGGGCATCCGGTCGGCGGGGCGGTTCATCGCTCGTCCTTCGCGTCGGTGCTCGGGGGCAGGTGGAGCCGCTGGCCGGGGCGGATGAGGCCGGGGTCGGCGCCGATCTCGGCCCGGTTGGCGGCGTAGACGGCACGCCACGCGTCCTCGACCTCGCCCGGTCCCGCTGTGGCCGGGAGCCGGGCGGCGGCGAGGGACCAGAGCGAGTCGCCGGCGCGGACGATCACCTCGTCCCCGCGGGGCGCGGCGGCGACGGGAGTCCGCCGGGAGGGCGCGGGCGCGACGTGCGGCGGCGCGACGGTGGCGAGCGCGCGGGCGGTGGCACGGTCGGGGAGGGGGAGGCCGGTGAGCCGTTCGAGGTCGCCACCCTGCCCGGCCATCGCGGGGGTCGCGACTCCCGCGACCACGGCCGCACCACAGGCGGCCAGGACCAGACGTCGGGTCAGGCCGTGCCGCCCGTGGGGGACGCGGCCGCCCACGAGGGCGACGGTGGTCGCGGTGGTCACCAGCCAGAGTCGGACCACGCACGCGAGCAGCGCCGCGGCGCACACGGCGACCAGCAGGTCCTCGAAGCTGCGCTGCCAGGTCTCGGGGTGCGCCAGGGCGGTGGCCAGYCCACCGGCAAGCCAGCAGGTGCC
>NZ_JBFUMD010000165.1:0-7314 GCF_054049555.1 Nocardioides sp. P5_C9_2 | reverse complement strand
GATCATCAGCTTGCCGAGGTCGTAGCCGGCGACGTTCTTCACCACCCGGCCGCCGGCCTTGGCCACCACCCCGTCGGCACGCACCATCGTGATGCCGATGAGCAGGTCGCGCGCGGTGCCGGTGGCCGTGCGGCGGGGGCCGCTGGTGTTGGTGGCGAGCATCCCGCCGACGGTGGAGCCGGGGACGGTCTCGTCGAGGGCCAGCCGTTGGCCGCCCTGCGCGACCGCCTGCTGCACGTCGGCGAGGAGCGCGCCGGCCTGGGTCGCGACGATGAGGTCGCCGGCGGCGTGGTCGAGCACCCGGTCGAGGGCCGAGAGGTCGAGCAGCACGTCGGCGCCGGTGGGGGCGGTGCCCCACGAGAGCTTGGTCCCGCGGCCGCGGGGGACGACGGTCAGGCCGTGGGCCGCGCAGGCCCGCATCACCTCGGACACCTGGTCGGTGTCGGACGGACGGGCCACGAGGCCCGGGTGCATGCCGTCGATCGCGTCCGCCTTCTGCGGGTCGTCGACGCGGGCGCAGGCGGACGCGACGGCCTCGCGGGCGGCCGTGTCGAGCGTGTGCGTCGTCATCAGAAGACCTCCGCGAGGCCGGCGGCCTGGAGCGGGTGGGCACCCTTGTGCCGTCCGGGCACCTCCCCGCAGAGCCGGGGGGTGGGGAACACCTTGCCGGGGTTGGAGATGTTCTGCGGGTCGAACGCGCAGCGCACCAGCTGCATGGTGTCGAGGTCCTCGTCGGTGTACATGCGGGGCATGTACTTCGACTTGTCCATGCCGACGCCGTGCTCGCCCGTGATCGACCCGCCGTGCTCGATGCACAGGTCGAGGATCGCGCCGCTGACCTTCTCGGCGGCCTCGCCCGCACCCTCGACCTCGTCGTCGAAGAGCACGAGGGGGTGCAGGTTGCCGTCGCCCGCGTGGAACACGTTGGCGACCCGCACGCCGGACGAGCCCGACAGCTCGGCGATCGCCGAGAGCACCTCGGGCAGCGCCGTCCTCGGGATGACGCCGTCCTGGACGATGTAGTCCGGGCTGATCCGCCCGACCGCGGCGAAGGCGGACTTGCGGCCCTTCCAGATGAGCGCCCRCTCGGCGGGGTCGGTCGCGAGCCGCTGCTCGAAGGCGCCGTGGTCGTCGCACAGCCGCCGGACCTCGGCGTACTCCTGCTCGACCTCGACCGCCGCGCCGTCGAGCTCGATGACGAGCACGGCGCCCGCGCCGTCGGGGTAGTTGCAGTGCACGGCCGCCTCGGCGGCCTCGATGGCCAGGGCGTCCATCATCTCGATCGCCGCGGGGACGATGCCCGCGGCGATGATCGCGGAGGTGGCCGCGCCCGCCTGGTCGGTCGACCCGAAGCCGACCAGGATCGTGCGGACCTCCTCCGGGAGCCGCACCAGCCGCACGGTGGTCGACGTGACGATGCCCAGGGTCCCCTCGGAGCCGACGACCGCGCCGAGGAGGTCGTAGCCGGGGGAGTCGGGGGCGGCCCCGCCGAGGGCCACGGTGTCGCCGTCGGGGGTCACGAAGTCCGCGCCCAGGACGTGGTTGGTGGTGAAGCCGTACTTGAGGCAGTGCGCCCCGCCGGAGTTCTCCGCGACGTTGCCGCCGATCGAGCAGATCTGCTGGCTCGACGGGTCGGGTGCGTAGTAGTAGCCCAGCGGGGTCGCGGCGCGGGTGACGTCGAGGTTGATGACACCCGGCTCGACGACCGCGCGCTGGTCCTCGCGGCGTACGTCGCGGATCGCCCGCATCTGCGAGGTCACCACCAGCACGCCCTCGGCGTGGGGCAGCGCCCCGCCGGAGAGCCCGGTGCCGGAGCCGCGGGCCACGAACGGCACGCCCTGCTCAGCGCACGCCCGCACGAGGCCGGCCAGCTGGGCGGCGTCCTGCGGGATCACGACCAATGCGGGTGTGACGCGGTAGTGCGCCAACCCGTCGCACTCGTAGGTCCGCAGCCGGGTGCGGTCGGTGATGACGGCGTCGGCGGGGAGCAGTCGTCGGGCGACGTCCGCGACGGCCGCGATGCGCGCGGTGCTGTCGTCCACGGCTCAGTCGACCTGCGGCGTGAGCCCGGCGCCGGTGATGCCGGCCACCGCGGCCGCCTCGTCGTTGTCGGAGGTGTCGCCGGTGATGCCCACCGCCCCGAGAAGGTCGCCGCCGTCGTCGCGGACCAGCACCCCGCCGGGCACGGGGACCAGCGTCCCGCCGACCGCCGACGTCACGGCGGCGACGAAGTAGGGCTGCTGCTCCGCGCGGCCCATGATCGAGCGCGAGCCCATGCCCAGCGACAGGGCGCCRTACGCCTTGCCGAAGCCGATCTCGAAGCGCTTCATCGACGATCCGTCCTCGCGCTCGACGGCGACGACGTGCCCGCCCGCGTCGAGGACGACGACGGTGAGCGGCTTGAAGCCCGCCGAGCTGGCGTGGGCGCGGGCCCCGGCGATGATCGTGCGGGCGGTCTCGAGGTCGAAGCTGGTCATGACGAGGTCCTCTCGGTGGACTTCCGGTGGGCGCGGCGGCGGTGCAGGATCGGCTCGGTGTAGCCGCTGGGCTGCTCGAGCCCCTCGAGCACCAGGGCCCTCGCGGCGGCGAACGCGTCGCCGTCGAAGGCCGGGGCCATCGGCGTGTACGACGCGTCGCCGGCGTTCTGCTCGTCCACCACGGCCGCCATCCGGCGCAGGGTCTCGTCGACCTGCTCCTCGGTCACGACGCCGTGGTGCAGCCAGTTGGCGACGTGCTGCGCGGAGATCCGGCAGGTGGCCCGGTCCTCCATCAGGGCCTCCCCGGTGATGTCGGGGACCTTGGAGCAGCCGACGCCGGCGTCGACCCAGCGGACGACGTAGCCCAGGAGGCTCTGGAGGTTGTTGTCGATCTCGGCCTGGCGCTCCTCGGCGGACCACGACGCGGGGTCGCCGAGCGGCACCTGCAGCAGCTCGCCGCGGTCCCGGCGGCGTCCGCCCGCCCGCAGCTCCTCCTGGCGTGCGTGGACGTCGACCTGGTGGTAGTGCAGCGCGTGCACGGTGGCGGCGGTGGGGGAGGGCACCCAGGCGCAGGTCGCCCCGGCCTGCGGATGGCCGATCTTGGCGTCGTACATCGCGGCGAGGCTGTCCGGGGCTGCCCACATTCCCTTGCCGATCTGGGCGCGGCCGACCAGGCCGCACTCGAGGCCGATGTCGACGTTGAGGTCCTCGTAGGCCTTGATCCAGGTCTCGCCCTTCATGTCGTTCTTGCGCACGACCGGGCCCGCCAGCATCGAGGTGTGGATCTCGTCGCCCGTGCGGTCGAGGAAGCCGGTGTTGATGAAGGCGACCCGCTCGCGGGCCTCGGCGATGCACGCCTTGAGGTTGAGCGACGTGCGCCGCTCCTCGTCCATGATCCCGACCTTGATGGTCAGCCGGGGGAGGCCGAGGAGCTCCTCGACCCGGCCGAAGAGCTCGACCGCGAAGGCGACCTCGTCGGGGCCGTGCATCTTGGGCTTCACGACGTACATCGAGCCGGTGCGCGAGTTGGCGAGCGTGGACTCGCCGCGCACGTCGCGGAGGCTGCCGAGCGCGGTCATGATCGCGTCGAGGATGCCCTCGGGCACCTCGTTGCCGTCGCGGTCGAGCACCGCGTCGGTGGTCATGAGGTGGCCGACCTGGCGGATGAAGAGCAGCGAGCGCCCGCGCAGCGTGACCTCGTCGCCGGAGGTCGTGGAGTAGGTGCGGTCGGGGTTCATCGACCGGGTGAAGGTCGTGCCGCCCTTGGTGACCTCCTCGGCGAGGGTGCCCTCGTTGAGGCGCAGCCAGTTGCGGTAGCCGAGCACCTTGTCGTCTGCGTCGACAGCGGCGACGGAGTCCTCGAGGTCCATGATCGTGGAGACCGCCGACTCGAGCAGCAGGTCCTTCACACCGGCGGCGTCGGTGGAGCCGATCGCGTCGGTCCGGTCGACCTGGATCTCGACGTGGAGGTGGTGGTGCACCAGCAGCACGGCCTCGGGCGAGGCCGCGTCACCGCGGAAGCCGACCAGCTGTGCGGGGTCGRCCAGGCGCACGGCGTCGTCCTTGACGGTCACGGCGAGGCCGTCGTCGTCCACGGCGTACGACGTGGCGTCGGCGTGCGAGCCGGAGGCGAGCGGGAAGTGCTCGTCGAGGAAGGCCCGGCCACGGGCGATCACCTCGTCGCCGCGGACCTTGTTGTAGCCCTCGCCGGGCGCGAGCTCGCCCTCGGTCGAGATCACGTCGGTGCCGTAGAGGGCGTCGTACAGCGATCCCCACCGGGCGTTCACGGCGTTCGTCGCGAACCGCGCGTTGAGCAGCGGGACCACCAGCTGCGGGCCGGCGATGCTCGCGATCTCGTCGTCGACGCCCGCCGTGGTGACGGCGACGTCGGCGGGCTCGTCGAGCAGGTAGCCGATCTCGCGCAGGAAGTCCGTGTAGGCCGCGGCGTTGGGCGTGCCGGGGTGGGTCCGGTGCCAGTCGTCGATGCGCGACTGCAGCTCGTCCCGGCGCGCGAGGAGCTCGCGGTTGCGGGGCGCGAGATCGTGCACGATCGCACCCGCGCCGTCCCAGAAGGCCTGCGGGTCGAGGCCCGAGCCGGGCAGCGCCTCCTCCTCCACGAAGCGGTGAAGGCTGGCGGCGACGCTGAGGCCACCGGTCTGAACGCGGTCGGTCATGCCACTCCTTAAGTGGAAACCCGACGCCACCCTTGCCCGAGTTTCCGCATTGTGGAAAAGTTGGTGGTCAATAATGGAAACTATGGAGTCGTCGTCCCCTGTGTCAAGGGTCACGCCGGCCCGAGGGGCGCCACCAGGAGGAGCCGATGCCAGCACCGGACGAACCGTCCACCCGCACGGGTGGGGTGCAGTCCGTGCACCGCGCGCTGGACCTGCTCGAGGCGGTGGCCGCCCGGGGAGGCACGCTCACCATCGGCGAGATCGCCGCCCTGACCGGCGTCCCGCTGCCGACCGCCCACCGGCTGCTCCGCACGCTCGTCGATCGGGGCTACATGCGCCAGGCCCCCGACCGCAGGTACGCCCTCGGGTTCCGGCTCGTCCCGCTCGGGGCGTCCGCCGGCTCGATGGTGGGTGCCGGGACCGAGCGCGTGCTCGGACGCGTCGTCGACGCCCTCGGTGAGACCGCCAACCTCGCGATGCTCGACGGCGACCGTGTGGCCTACGTCGCCCAGGTGCCCGGCCGGCACGCCATGCGGATGTTCACCGAGGTCGGACGTCGCGTGCACCCGCACTGCACGGCGGTCGGCAAGGCCGTCCTGGCGGCGGCACCCGAGGCCGACGTCCGGGCCCTGCTCGCCCGCACCGGGCTGCCCCGGCACACCGCGAGCACGATCACGGACCTCGACGTGTTCCTCGACCAGCTCGAGGAGGTGCGCACCCGGGGCTACGCCCTCGACGAGGGCGAGCAGGAGGTCGGCGTCCGCTGCCTCGCGGTACGCCTGCCCGGCAGCGCCGTGGGGATGGGGATCTCGATCTCCGGCCCGGCGCCGCGGATGACCGATGACCTGATGGCGGAGGCAGTGCCGATCCTGCGCGCGGCCGCCCAGGACCTGGCCGCCGCGATCGGCTGAGGTTTCCGCGCGGGCGGGAAGGGTCTTGGCGGGCGCTGGGACCTGAGTCACCGCGCGACTCAGCTCGCACCGCGCGCGAGGTTGCCCTATGCCAGCCGCACGAGCGCCGCCGTGAGCGCCGCGCCGACCACCACGACGAGGAACGGGGCCCGCAGCAGCAGCGCGACGAGAGCGAACCCGAGCCCGGCGCTCCGCGCGTCGACGGTGAGCGACGCGCCGTCCGACCACACCTGTACGGCGACCAGTGCCGCGAGCAGGGCGACCGGGATGAGGTCGGCCGTCCGCTCCACGACGGGGTGCGCGAGGACCCGCGGCGGCAGCGAGAGCCCCGCGAGCTTGAGCGCGTAGCAGCCTGCCGCCGCCACCAGGATCGCGACCCACATCAGGGGGCGACCCGGGTCCGGTCCAGGGCGCCGACGAGCAGTGCGACCCCTCCGGCGGCGAGCACCGGGACCCCGGCCGCGGTGATCGGCACCAGACCGAGGGCCACGGCGGCGGCGGCGACCGCCACCAGTCGGTGGCGCCGGTCGGAGAGCCGGGGCCACAGCAGTGCCAGGAAGGCTGCGCCCACGGCGGCGTCGAGGCCGAGGGCGCGCGGGTCGCCGAGCGTCGTACCGGCCAGGGCGCCGCCCAGGGTGGCCAGGTTCCACAGGACGAAGACCGCGACCCCGGTCGTGAGGAACCCGAGGCGGGCGGCCGGCGTGGTGTCACGGTTGACCGCCATCGCCGTCGACTCGTCGAGCAGGACGTGCGCGGCCGCCACGCGACGCCAGCCGCGGAAGTCCAGGAGCGGCGCCATCCGCAGGCCGTAGAGGGTGTTGCGGGTGCCGAGCAGGATCGCGGCCATCGCCCCGCTGATCGGTGCCCCGCCCGCGGCGACCACCCCCACCAGGGCGAACTGGGAGGCACCCGTGAAGACGAGCAGCGACAGGGCGCACGTCTGTACGACGCTCAGTCCGGCGGAGACACCCACCGCGCCGAAGCTGATGCCGTAGGCGCCGGTGGCGACCCCGACGGCGAGGCTCTCGCCGACGATCGTGCGCCGATGGCCGGGCGGCAGGGACGCGAGGCGGTCGGCGGGGGCCATGCCGCCAGCGTAGGGACGAGCGTCAGTGGGGCCGGCGACGGGCGCGGACGGTGGACAGTGGCGGCGACCGGTGGAAGTCGTGGAGCAGGACGTAGGCGGTCACGACTCCCGCGATCGTGCCGACGAGGATCCCCGGTCCCACCGACAGCGGGACGTCGGGCATCAGGGCGGACCACACGCCGAGACCGATCCAGACGACGAGAGCGCCGACGACCAGGACGATTCTGTGCAGCACGGGCAACGGACCGAACAACGTGCACCCCCACGTGATCACCGGGCGCGACGGCCCGGCCGGATCTCCATGATGCTCCGCCGTCTGGAGAAAGCAAGCACCCCCAGGGGTGGGTCAGACCGGTCAGCCGATCGCGGCGTGGAGGCGGACCTGCCGGACGGTGGTCTCGCCCGAGCCGTCGAGATCGAGCTCGCGGTGTGCCCCGTCGGCCGCCCAGCCCGCCTCGGTGAGGAAGCGCCGCTGGTCGTCGTCGCCCGCCATGAGCCACGAGACCGCTCGGGTGAAGCGGTCGGCGACGAGGGTGTCCACGGCCGCCTGCAGCAGTCGCGACCCGTGGCCCTTGCCCCGCTCGTCGGGATCGACGGTCATCTCCGCCACCGTCCCGTCGGCGACCGGGTCGCAGTCGGGGTCGTCGGCGGGGCCGGTGAGGGCG
>NZ_JBFUMD010000164.1:0-7322 GCF_054049555.1 Nocardioides sp. P5_C9_2 | reverse complement strand
GAAGACGGCATACGAGATGTTCTATAGTCTCGTGGGCTCGGAGATGTGTATAWGAGACCGGCGTACCAGGCGGCGAGCCAGCCGGCGGCGGCCGCGAGCGCCATCACGACCGCGGCGACCGCGGGGGTGTCCCGCTGGGCGTGCAGCCCGTCCCGGTCGTCGGGGCGCGGCCGGGTGCGGTGGACGCCGCTGGTGGCGACGAGCACCGAGCCCGACTCGACCCCGGCGCTCGCCAGGGTCCGGTCGGCCGTCAGCAGCTCGCCGAGGGGGGTCTGGAGCAGCGGGATGCCGGCCGTGCCGGTCTGGGCGGCGTACTCCCGGGCCACGTCGACGGAGGTCGCCCCCTCGGGCACCACCAGGTCGAGCACCCCGGCCGGACCGTGCACGCTGACCGCGATGGTCGAGGCGAGCACGGGGTTCGGCTGCGCGTCGGTCACGACTTCCCCCATGATCTTCATCCGAGCCGGACATCGACCGGCGTCGTGCAGGCTAGTCGGTGCCGTACGGCCCACCTATCATCAACGCGACCATCCGGGTATGGCTAGGGGGAACTAGTGAGCACGACACTGCGTGGAGGGCATCGGCTCGACGAGCCGGAGATGCCCGGAGGCCAGATCGTCCTCCAGCCGCCGCCGGAGATCCAGGAGAGCGAGGGCGCCAGCGGCGTCCTGATGAACGCGATCCCGATGCTCGGCAGCCTGGGCTCGATCGTGCTCGTGGCGACCATGGGCGGCGGCGCCAACAAGACCCGCAGCTTCCTCGCGGCGGGCATGTTCCTCTTCGCCACCCTCGGCTTCATCATCGTCCAGATCGACCGGCAGCGTAAGCAGCGCGCCCAGCAGGTGACCGGCTCCCGCACGGAGTACCTGCGCTACCTCGCCAACATCCGCAAGGTCGCGCGCAACGCCGCCGAGCAGCAGCGACGAGCCCTCAACTGGCACCACCCCGAGCCGTCCGCGCTCCCGGCGCTGGCCGAGGAGCGGACCCGGCTGTGGGAGCACGGTCCGGGCGACGCCAACTACATGCACGTGCGCTACGGCCTGTGCTCCCAGCCGCTCTCCACCGAGCTGGTCCCGCCGGAGAGCGCCCCCGTCGACCAGGTCGACCCGGCGGCGGCGTCGGCGCTGCACCGCCTGCTCGTCGTCCACCGGGTGCAGCCCAACCTGCCCGCCTCCATCGACCTGCGCGCCTTCGACCGGGTCGAGATCTGCGGCCCCGAGGACGAGGCGCGTGCCGCGGCGCGGGCGATGATCCTGTCCGCCACCGCCTTCCACAACCCCGACCAGCTCGTCGTCGCCGTCCTCAGCTCCGAGCAGAACCTCACCCACTGGGACTGGATCAAGTGGTTGCCGCACGCCCAGAGCGCGCGCGAGGTCGACGCGGTCGGCCCGATGCGGCTGGTCACCACCTCGATCGACGACCTCGGCCACCTGCTGCCGCCCGACCTGAGCGACCGGCCCCGCTTCGGTGCCGACGAGCGACCCCCGACCCCGCACATCCTGCTGGTGATCGACGGCGGCCACCTGCCGCCCGGCAACCACATCGTGCCGCCCGACGGCCTCCACGGTGTCACCCTCCTCGACCTGCCGTCGCGCTGGGACGAGCTCGAGGACGCCACCCGCCTCCGCCTCCAGCTCGCCGACGACCGCCCGCAGCTGGGCAAGATGCCGATCCTGGCGATCCGAGTCCGCGAGGAGCCGATCAAGGCGCTCATCGACCAGTGCGACATCGCGACCGCCGAGGCCTTCGCCCGCCGCCTCGCCCCCCTCAAGACCATCAGCGCCGACGCCTCCAGCGGCGCGGCGGTGGACATCACCTCGACGACGCCCGACCACATGGAGCTGCTCGGCCTCGGCGACATCCACACCTACGACACCGCCACCGCGTGGCGTCCGCGTCCCGCGCGCGACCGGCTACGCGTCCCCATCGGCATCGGGGACAGCGGCGGCCTCGTGCACCTCGACATCAAGGAGTCGGCCCAGCAGGGCATGGGCCCGCACGGTCTCGTGATCGGGGCCACCGGATCCGGCAAGTCGGAGTTCCTCCGCACCCTGGTGCTCGGCCTGACGATGACGCACTCCTCCGAGCAGCTCAACCTCGTGCTCGTCGACTTCAAGGGTGGCGCGACCTTCGCGGGCATGGCCGACATGCCGCACGTGTCCGCCGTGATCACCAACCTGGCCAACGAGCTCACCCTCGTCGACCGCATGCAGGACGCCCTGTCCGGCGAGATGACCCGCCGCCAGGAGCTGCTGCGCGACGCCGGCAACTACGCCTCCATCCGCGACTACGAGAAGGCCCGGGCCAACGGCGAGGACCTCGCCCCGATGCCGTCGCTGTTCATCGTGGTCGACGAGTTCTCCGAGATGCTCTCCGCCAAGCCGGAGTTCATCGACCTCTTCGTCGCGATCGGCCGCCTCGGCCGGTCCCTGGGCCTGCACCTGCTGCTGGCCTCGCAGCGCCTCGAGGAGGGTCGCCTGCGTGGCCTGGAGTCGCACCTGTCCTACCGCGTCGGCCTGCGCACCTTCTCGGCCGGCGAGTCCCGGGCGGTGCTCGGGGTGCCGGAYGCCTACGAGCTCCCGGCCGTGCCCGGCCTGGGCTACCTCAAGCCCGACCAGTCGACGCTGCTGCGCTTCAAGGCGGCGTACGTCTCCGGACCGCCGTCGGGTCGTTCACGCGTACGCCGCGACGAGGGCGGCCACGTGCGCGGCATCCTCCCCTACACGATCTCCGAGGTGCAGGCCCTCGAGCCGCTGGAGACCGACGTCGAGGAGGCTCCGGCCGCCAGCGAGCACCAGGGCGAGCAGCCGTCGCTGCTCGACGTCGCCGTGCAGCGGATGATCGGGCAGGGCATGCCGGCCCACCAGGTCTGGCTCCCGCCGCTCGACGTGCCGGACACGCTCGACGAGCTCATGCCCGACCTCGTCGAGGACCCGGACCTGGGGCTCGTCTCGCCGCGTTGGCGCGACGTCCCGGGCCTCGTGGTGCCCCTCGGCACCGTCGACCGCCCGCGCGAGCAGCGTCGCGACACCATGACCCTCAACCTCACCGGCGCCAGCGGCCACGTCGCCGTCATCGGCGGTCCGCGGTCGGGCAAGAGCACGCTGCTGCGCACCATCGTCACCAGCATGAGCCTGGTCTCCACGCCACGGGAGTCACAGTTCTTCGTGCTCGACTTCGGTGGCGGCACCTTCGCCCCGCTGGCCCGCTTCCCGCACGTCGCGGGTGTGGCCACGCGCTCCGAGCCGGACGTCGTACGCCGTGTCATCGCCGAGGTGCAGGGCGTCGTCGACCGCCGCGAGGCGTACTTCCGCCAGAACGGCATCGACTCCATCGAGACCTACCGCAGCCGCCGGGCCCAGGGCCGGGCCGACGACGGCTGGGGCGACGTGTTCCTCGTCGTCGACGGCTGGAGCACGCTGCGAGCGGAGTTCGACGACATCGAGATGGAGCTCCAGCAGCTGGCCGGGCGTGGTCTGACCTTCGGCATCCACATCATCGCCGCCTCCGGTCGCTGGGCCGACTTCCGGGCCGCGATGCGCGACGTCTTCGGCTCCAAGCTCGAGCTGCGCCTCGGCGACCCGCTCGACTCCGAGGTGGACCGCAAGGTCGCGGCCCTCGTGCCGACCGGTCGGCCCGGGCGCGGGCTCGTCCCGAGCAAGCTGCACTTCCTGGCTGCCCTGCCGCGCATCGACGGGGACTCCGACGCGGGCACCCTCGGAGACGGTGTCGACGACCTGATCGACCGGGCCTCCGTCGCCTGGAAGGGCGACCCCGGCCCCAAGCTGCGGCTGCTGCCGGAGATGGTCGGCCTGGACCGGATCCGCGAGGAGGCGCTGCGTCGCCAGCTGCCGGAGAAGAAGCTGCTCATCGGCATCAACGAGCGCGAGCTCGCGCCGGTGGGGATCGACGCCTCCGCCGAGCCGCACATGCTCGTCTTCGGTGACGGGCAGTCGGGCAAGAGCGCCCTGCTGCGCAACTACCTCCAGGAGGTCATGCGCACGCGGACCCCCAAGGAGGCGCAGATCGTGGTGGTCGACTACCGCCGCTCGCTGCTGGGCGAGGTGCCGGACGAGTACCTGCTCAACTACCTCACCTCCGCCACCCAGGCGACGCCGACGCTCAAGGACATCGCCAGCTACCTCGAGAGCCGCATCCCCGGCCCGGACGTCACCCCGGACCAGCTGCGCAACCGCTCGTGGTGGACCGGTGCCGAGGTGTTCGTGGTCGTCGACGACTACGACCTGGTGGCCACCCAGCAGTCGTCGCCGGTGCAGGCCCTCCAGCCGCTCATGGCGCAGGCCCGCGACACCGGCCTGCACGTCGTGGTGGCCCGCCGCGTGGGTGGCGCGTCCCGCGCCCTCTACGACCCGGTCATCCAGTCGATGCGCGACCTCGCGATGCCCGGCGTGCTGCTGTCGGGCCCGCGCGACGAGGGTGTGCTCATCGGCAACCTGCGACCGCAGCCGGCGCCGCCCGGCCGGGCGCGCGTGGTGACCCGCGACGGGGGCACCGAGGTCACCCAGCTCGCTTGGACCGAGCCGACGACGTGATCCCCGTCCGTCCCGGCCGGTGCCGGGGCGGGCTGGGGACGTCGGTCGTCCTACCGCGGGCAGTGAGTCCGGCCGGCGGGCGGTGAGTCAGCCACCTTCTCCCTCAACCGAACGTGGCTCGGCCACCGCCGGTGCGCGTGGCGGGCGCCGACACGCGGGTGGTCGGTGGGTCAGCCACCGTCCCATGATGGTCGGACGTGGCTGCCTCACCGCCTGTCCCGGCCCCACCTGCCTCAACCAGCGTCAGCGGCGCCCGGACTTGAACATCCCCCGCGCGATCTCCCGGGCCGCCGTACGCATGAAGTCCTTGAAGACCGGCGAGCCGACGACGGTCTCGAGGACGCCGTCCTCCTCCTTCGGGGCCTTCGGGGCCGGGGCGGGCCTGCGCGCGCGCTCGGACTTCGCCTCGCGGGCCTGCTCCTTCGCCCGTGCGTCCTCCGCGGCCTTGCGGGCGCCCTCCTCGAGCCGGGTCGCCAGGATCTCGCGGGCCGACTCCCGGTCGACGACCCGGCTGTACGTCGCCCAGCGGGGCGACGCCTTGACGGCCGCCTCCATCACCGCGGGGTCCGCCATGGCCATCAGCGACTCCGGGGCCCGTAGCCGGGTCCACGCCACCGGGGTGGGTGCTCCGCGCTCGTTCATCACCGTGACCACGGCCTCGCCGATCCCGAGCGAGGTGATGACCTCGCCGAGGTCGTCGTACGCGGACCTGGGGTAGGTGTTGACGGTCTGCTTGAGCGCCTTGGCGTCGTTGGGCGTGTGGGCCCGCAGCTGGTGCTGGATGCGCGAGCCGAGCTGGGCGAGCACGTCGTCGGGGACGTCGGTCGGGCTCTGGGTCACGAAGAAGACCCCGACGCCCTTGGAGCGGATCAGCCGGACCGTCTGTGCGATCTGGTCGAGGAACGCGTCGCTGGCGTCGTCGAAGAGCAGGTGGGCCTCGTCGAAGAAGAACACCAGCTTGGGACGATCGACGTCACCGATCTCGGGGAGGTCGTGGAAGAGGTCGGCCAGCAGCCACATCAGGAACGTGGAGAACACGGCCGGCCGGCTCTGGAGGTTCGGCAGCTCGACGAGGCTGATGACCCCCCGGCCGTCCTCGGTGGTCTGCAGGAGGTCGCGGGACTCGAACTCCGGCTCGCCGAAGAAGGCGTCCGCACCCTGGTCGGAGAAGGCGATGAGCTCGCGCAGGATCACCCCGGCCGTGGCGCTGGACAGCCCGCCGAGCCCCTTGAGGTCGCCCTTGCCCTCGTCGCTGGTCAGGTGCTGCACCACCGCGCGCAGGTCGGCCAGGTCGAGCAGCGGCAGCCCGGCCCTGTCGGCGTGGTGGAAGACCAGGCCCAGGCTCGACTCCTGGGTGTCGTTGAGGCCCAGCACCTTGCTGAGCAGCATGGGTCCGAACGACGACATGGTCACCCGCAGCGGCACGCCGGTGCCCTCACCGCCGAGGGCGTAGAACTCCACCGGGAACCCGGTCGCCTTCCACTGCTGTCCCACGGAGCTCGCCCGTGACTCGATCTTGGGGCCGCCCTCACCGGGGAGGCTGAGACCCGACAGGTCGCCCTTGATGTCAGCCGCGAAGACCGGGACGCCCTGGGCGCTGAGCTGCTCGGCGAGCAGCTGGAGGGTCTTGGTCTTGCCGGTGCCCGTGGCGCCGGCCACCAGCCCGTGGCGGTTGAGCATCCCCAGCGGGATCCGGATCCGTACGTCGGAGAGCCGGGTCGCGTCGAGCATCAGGCCACCGAGCTCGAGCGCGGTCCCCTCGAACGCGTAGCCGGGGGCGACGGCGGCCGCGATCGGGTCCTGGGAGCTGGCTGCGGTCGACTCGTCGGGCATGTCGGTCATGGCGCGAGCCTAACCAGCACGCAGGGGCGCCGGGACGGCGTCGTTATAGTCACCGCGTGATCTTCAAGCGCGTGGGCGAGGGGCGCCCCTACCCGGCGCACGGGTTGAGCTCGCGCGACTGGGCCGCCATCCCGCCCCGGCAGGTGCGCCTCGACCAGCTGGTGACCACCAAGGACACCCTCCAGCTCGCCACCCTGCTGGACGAGGACTCGACCTTCTACGGCGACCTCTTCGCGCACGTCGTCTCGTGGCAGGGCGACCTCTACCTGGAGGACGGGTTGCACCGCGCCCTGCGCGCCGCCCTGCACCAGCGCAACGTGCTGCACGCCCGCGTCCACGAGCTGGCCGGCTGATGCGCGACGGCGTCCGGTCCGCCCTCACCCTGGGCGGGCTCTGCCTCCTCATGCTCGCCGCCGGCGCCTGGGGCTGGAAGGCACTCACCCAGCCGCTCCCGGACAACGCCCCGGCACCACTGTGCACCGACACCACGGTGGCGGCCGGCACCCCGGTCTTCCGCGACCAGGTCGCGGTCAGCGTCTTCAACGCCAGCTCGCGCTCCGGCCTGGCCGGCGCCACCCTCGAGCTCCTCGAGGACCGCGGGTTCGTGGGTGCCGACACCGGCAACGCCCCCGAGCCCGTGCGCCGCGTGCAGATCTGGGCCGCCGACCCGCAGAACCCCGCCGTACGGCTGGTCAAGCGGCAGTTCCGCAAGGCCCAGGTCGTGGCCGGGACCGAGGTCGACGGCGAGCCGCTGGGGCGCGGGGTGGTCGTGGTCCTGGGACAGTCCTACTCGTCGCTGCGCGAGAAGGAGATCGAGTCGGTCAAGGCCAGGACCGACGCGACGTTCTGCAGCCCGCCCGGCTCCTGAGCGGCTGGTCCCTACGACCCACCCGCCCGTCCGACCCGCCCGGTCGCTCAGCCCTGGCC
>NZ_JBFUMD010000163.1:0-7332 GCF_054049555.1 Nocardioides sp. P5_C9_2 | reverse complement strand
GTTCCAGGCGGCGCGCTTCGTCACCGAGATGGAGTACCAGCACCTGGTCTTCGAGGAGTTCGCTCGCAAGGTGCAGCCGGCGATCAACCCCTTCGAGCCGTTCGCCTTCACCCAGACCGACCTCAACCCGGCCGTGCGCGCGGAGTTCGCCCACGCGGTCTACCGGTTCGGGCACTCGATGCTGACCGAGACGATCTCGCGTCGCAACATCGACGGGAGCGACAACGACATCCCACTGCTCGACGGCTTCCTCAATCCGCCGGCCTACACCGACGGTGGAAGCGCTGGTCAGCTCAATGCTGCCCAGGCCGCCGGGAGCATCGTGATGGGCATGACCGACCAGATCGGCAACGAGCTCGACGAGTTCGTGACCGACACGCTGCGCAACAACCTGCTCGGCCTGCCGCTGGACCTCGCGACCATCAACATGACACGAGCCCGGTCCGAGGGCGTGCCTCCGCTGAACGTCCTTCGTCGTGACATCTTCAACCAGACGAACGACGGCCAGCTCAAGCCCTACACGAGCTGGGTCGACTTCGGGGAGAACCTCAAGCACCCTGAGTCGCTGGTCAACTTCGTGGCGGCCTACGGTCGACACCCGTCGATCCTGTCCGACGTCGACGGGCCCGACAACATCCTGGTCGACGACCCGGCCACCGCGGCCGACGAGGCGGCCGACAACGGTGGGCCCGCGACACTGAAGTCGCGTCGGGCGGCTGCTGCGAAGCTGGTCAACCCGCTGCTCGGTGACACGTCGACCCCGGAGGACGCTGCTGCGTTCATGAACAGCACGGACGCCTGGGCCAACAACGGGAGCCGGTCCATCACGGGTCTCGACGACGTGGACCTCTGGATGGGCGGCCTCGCCGAGGTGACGACTCCCTTCGGGGGTCTGCTCGGCACGACGTTCAACTACGTGTTCGAGAACCAGCTGACCGACCTGCAGAACGGTGACCGGCTCTACTACCTGGCACGTACGCCGGGCATGAACCTGCGCACCCAGCTCGAGGGCAACTCCTTCGCGGAGCTCATCGAGCGCAACACGGACGGGACGAACACCCTCAAGGCGGACGTCTTCGCCACGGCGGACTGCAAGTTCCAGCTGTCGAACCTCGCGGGGACCCCGGCCGGCTTCACGCAGTTCGGGAACACGGTCGCCAACGATCCTGCCACCGAGTGTGACGAGACGGCGCTGCTGATCCGTCAGCCCAACGGCACGATCCAGTACCGGGCCCGCAACAGCGTGGACCCGGCCGGGATCAACGGCCAGAGCGTCTACAACGGCACACCCGGCGTCGACCGCATCTACGGCGGCAACGACAACGACACCTTCTGGGGTGACGTCGGCAACGACGTCATCGAGGGCGGTGGAGGCGCCGATGTGGCCCTCGGCGGCGTGGGCAACGACATCATCACCGACCTGGCCGGGGACGACGTCCCCAAGGGCGGTCCGGGCAACGACGCCATCGACGCCGGTCCGGGACTGGACATCATCATGGCCGGCGAGGGCAAGGACTTCACCAACGGTGGGGCCAACGCCAACGAGACCTTCGGTGGTGCCGGCGATGACTTCATCATGCTCGGCCAGAGCCTCGATGCAGCCTTCGGTGACAGCGGGCACGACTGGGAAGAGGGCGGTGACCAGCCGGACCTGATGCAGGGTGACAGCGGGAACCTGTTCTTCCTCGACGACTCGCAGTCCCCGGGCTCGGACGTCCTCATCGGCCAGGGCGGCGATGACGACTACGACATGGAGGGTGGCGACGACATCGGGGTCGCCGGACCCGGCATCGAGAAGGTGGCGGCGGCCTCCGGCTACGACTGGGAGATCGCCGGAAGTCCCGGTCAGGGTGACCCCATCGCCCAGGACCTGGACCTGGCCCTGCCGATCGCGCCGCTGGACATCCTGCAGGTCGGTGTCCGCGACAAGTTCAACGAGGCCGAGGCCCTCTCGGGCGGGGTGCTCAACGACATCCTCCGGGGTGACGACGTGGTCCCCAGCGCCGTGGGCGGTGGAGGCTTCATCGGGTGCGACGCGCTCGACCAGGACGGTCTGGACCGGATCTCCGGTCTCGACGCCCTGGTGCCGGCGCTGGCCACGCCGCGTACGGCGGTCGTCGCAGCGTCTGCGGGCGGTGACTGCCCGATCCTGAGCGGCACCAACGTGTGGGGCGACGGCAACATCCTCCTGGGCGGGGCGGGCAACGACCTGATGGAGGGACGAGGCGCCGACGACATCATCGACGGTGACAAGTACCTCAACGTCAGGCTCAGCGTCCGCACCGACCCGGCGGACCCCACCACCGAGATCGGCACCACCGACCTCATGGAGCACCCCTACCTGACGGGTAGCACGACGACGCTGCAGGAGGCGGTCTTCAACGGGACCGTCGACCCGGGCAACATCGTGTTGRTCCGTGAGGTGCTGTCCAGCACAGGAGCCGGCGACGACACGGCGTTGTTCTCCGGCCCCCGGGCCGACTACGACGTCACCTTCGGGGCCGACTCGATCACCGTGGCGCACACCCGCGGAGCTGCGACCGACGGCACGGACACCCTCCGTGGCATCGAGAAGCTGCAGTTCTCCGACACCACGGTGGCCCTGCTCACGCCCGCGGCCCCGGCCGCACCCACGGCGGTCGCAGGCATCGGCTCGGCGACGGTCACCTTCGCCGCTCCGGCGGACAACGGAGGCCCGGCACCGACCAGCTTCACCATCGTCGCCACACCGGCGGCGGTCACAGCGGCCACTCCGGTGGTCACGGTGACGGGTATCGCGGCGCCCGGCAGCCGGGTGGTCACGGGACTGGTCAACGGCACGGCCTACACCTTCCAGGTGCAGGCAGTGAACGAGTTCGGTCCCGGGGCACTGTCCCCGGCGTCCAACTCGGTGACTCCGACGGCTCCGGTCAACGCTCCGCCGACGGTGACGGCCCAGACACCGGCACCCAACGCCACCGGGATTGCGGTGGGGAACAACATCACGGCGACCTTCAGTGAGGCCGTCACCGGAGTCAGCGGAGCGACCTTCACCTTGCGTCAGGGCACCGCCGCCAACGGCGCCCTCATCGCGAGTGCTGTCACCTCGACCGCCACCACGGCGACGCTGAACCCGAACGCCAACCTGGCGCCGAACACCACCTACACCGTCAGGCTGCTGGCCGGAATCCAGGACACGGGCACCCCGCCCGCTGCTCTGGCACCGGTGACGTGGTCCTTTACGACGGCAGCGGCCGCGGTGAACCCGCCGCCGACGGTGACGGCCCAGACACCGGCAGCCAACGCCACCGGTGTCGCAGTCGGGACCAACGCCACGGCGACGTTCAGTGAGGCCGTCAACGGCGTCAACGGAACGACCGTCCAGCTGAGGCGGGTGTCCACCAACGCACTGATTCCGGCGGTGGTCACCTTCAACGCCACCACTCGGGTGGTGACGCTCAACCCGAACGCCAACCTGGCGGCGGGCGTGCAGTACCGCGTCACCCTGACTGGCGGAGCCGCCGCCATCCGGGACCTGGYCGGTGCCCCGCTCGCCACCACGAGCTGGACCTTCACCACGGCGGCGGCGAACCCGGCTCCGACGGTGACGGCTCGGACGCCGGCGGTCAACGCCACCGGGGTGAGCCGGACGGCCAACGTGACGGCGACGTTCAGTGAGGCCGTCAACGGCGTCAGCGGCACGACCGTCCAGCTGAGGGTGGCGGCCACCAACGCCCTGGTCGCTTCGGTGGTCACCTTCAACGCCACCACCCGGGTGGTGACGCTCAACCCGAACGCCACCCTGGCGGCGAACACCCTGTACCGCGTCACCCTGACTGGCGGAGCCACCGCCATCCGGGACCTGGCCGGTGCTGCGCTCACCACCACCACCTGGACCTTCAGGACGGGGGCGTAGGAGGTCGGGCAGCACGTTCCACCACGAAGAGAACGGACACCCCGGGCCTCACGGCCCGGGGTGTTCGTGCGTCGTGTGACGCAGTGACTGGCGGCGCGGGCCGATTTCGTCGTGACGTCCGGGACCGGCTCGACGTACGACGCCGCGCAACTGGCGGCGCGCGACCTCCCGATCCGCGCAACTGGCGGCGGGCGACAGCGCGGCGGACCGGATCCCCGTCGTCCGCCGCCAGTCGGGCCGCAACGCCGGCGTCGGCATCGGCCGACGCGCCGGGGAGGGCTGACGACGTGGCCCTCGAAGAACCGTGGACGGCCCTGGCGGTGGCGCCGACCCACGTCCTGTCAGGTCGGCGAGGCGGCGTACCGCTGGAGGAACAACGCCTCGGTGAGGGCCATGGCGGCGATCTCCCGTGGGTCGACGCTCTCGTTCGGCGCGTGGATGAGTGCCAGCGGCTCCTCGACGCCCATCAGGATGATCTCGGCGTCCGGGTAGGTGTCGGCGAAGACGTTGCACAGCGGGATCGAGCCGCCCTGCCCCAGCCTGGCCATCGGCCGCTCGTAGGACTCCTGCATGGCTTGGGCCATGGCCGTGTACGCCGGCCCGTCCGTCGAGGCCTCGAACGGCGATCCGGTGGCCTCCACCTCGATGGACACGTGCACTCCCCACGGTGCCGCCCGGCGCAGGTGGGCCGTCAGGGCCTCCTGTGCCGCCTCGGGGGTGAGACCGGGCGGGATCCGGAGGTTGAGCCGCGCCGCGACGGTCGGTGCGATCGCCGCCGCCGAGCCGACGACCGGGGGGCAGTCGATGCCGAGCACGGTGAGCGAGGGTCGTGCCCAGAGCATGTCCGAGACCTCACCGTCACCGAGCAGCTCGAGGCCGTCCAGCAGCCCGGCCTCGCGCCGAAACCGCTCGGGAGGGTACGGCTGGCCGTCCCAGCGGCGGGTGTTGTCCAGGCCGTCGACGGTGGTGTTGCCGGCGGCGTCGCGCAGGCTCGCCAGCATGGCGATCAGGGCGGCGAGGGCGTCGGGCGCCGCCCCGGCGAACATCCCGGAGTGCACCTCCGAGGAGAGCGCCTCGACCGTCACGACGACGTCGACCATGCCTCGGAGGCTGACGGTGGCGGCGGGGTGTCCGACGGCGGCGTTGCCGGTGTCACAGACCAGGATCGTGTCCGCGGCGAGYAGCTCGGCGTTGTCGACCACGAAGGCCTCCAGGCCCCCGGTCCCCTGTTCCTCGGAGCCCTCCACCACCACCTTCAGGTTCACCGGCAGGTCCGGCCCGAGGGCCCGGAGGGCGATGAGGTGCATGAGGATGTTCCCCTTGCAGTCCGCCGTCCCCCGTCCGTACCAACGCCCGTCCTTCTCGGTCAGCTCGAACGGCGGTGTCTGCCAGGCGGCGTCGTCGAGCGGTGGCTGGACGTCGTAGTGGGCGTAGAGCAGCACCGTGGGTGCGTCGGGTCGCGCGCACGCGCGGGACCCGACGACGGCGTTGCTGCCGTCCGCAGTCTCGGCCAAGCGGGCGTCGGTGAAGCCGACGGCCACGAACTGCTCGAGCACCCACTCGGCGGCGCGATGGCACTCCTCGGGCGGGAACCGTCGTGCGTCGGCGACGGATCGGATGGCGACGAGCTCGGCCAGCTCGTCACGCGCCCGGGGCATGAGCGCGTCGACACGGGCCCTCAGGTCCATGGGTCGCTCCCCCGCTACCTCGTCGGACACCATCGCCACTCCTCCAACTRTCCATGGGCGACCGCGCCGGTGCCGTGTCCGTCCGGGGTCGCTACTCGCCGGAGGCGTCCTTCGCGTCGCGCTCGATGGCGTCGACGTCAGCCTTGAGCTGCTTCTTCTCCAGCTTCTCCGAGTGGCGCATGGACTTCTCGATGCGGGCCTCCATGTCCATCACGCCGACCACGACCAGGCCTGCCTCGCCCTTGTCGAGGGACTCACCGAGCTCCTTCAGGTCGTCCCGGCTCATGCCGGCGGACGCATGACCGGCCAGGGCCCCGAGGACCGCGCCGCCCGCCGTGGTCGCCGCGAGCAGGCCGCCACCGACAGCCGCGAAGGGGAAGAGCACCACGACGAGACCGGTGGCCAGGCCCGCCCCGCCCCCCAGCACGCCACCGACCCGCGTCGGGGTCTCGTGCTTCTTGGTGATCTTCACCTTGCCGTCGTCGCGGCGATGGATGACCGCGGCGTCGTACGCGTCCATGAGGTCCGCCTCCTTGTGCAGCTCCTTCACCGCGTCGTAGTCGGCCTCGGCGGAATCGAGGTCGGGGTAGACCCCCGCGATCACGATCAGCGTGTCCATGGCCATCGGAGAAACCTCTCTGTCGGTGTTGGCCGTCACGTCGCCGCTCGAGAGGTCGAGGAGCGAGGCGGCCAAGAAGCCCAACGTCGCAAGCGGACGGCCCCGGGTGCCTCATCCTCGACGGGTGATCTGTCCTGCCTCCACGACGTCGAGGTCGCGCAGGGCGTACCGGTGGTGCTCCCACTCCTCGTTGAGGATCACGTGCAGGCAGTGCAGCACGGTCACCCGGTGTGCCGGGTCCCACGGATTCGTCCGGGTGGCAGCGAGCTCGTCGGTGGTCACCGTGGCGAGGAAGTCGCGCACGAGGGCGAGCCGGCCCCGTCGCGCCTCGAGGACGTCCTCCCAGGACGGGACCTGCGTCGTGAACAACGAGACGTCGTGCCCGTCGATCGCATGGGCGCCGTGCGGTACGCCGACCGGGTGGTAGGGGGCGTCGAGCTCGAGGACCGCTCGTCCGAGCCACGTGTCGATCGCCATCACGAGGTGGCGCAGCGTCTGGGCGAAGGACCACTCCCCGGCCACGGAGGTGTCGACCATGTCCCTCGGCATCACGGCGACCCTCTCGAGCGTCGCCGCCCAGGTCTGCTCGAGCCGGGACCACGCGGACTGCAGGCCGGACGGGTCCTCGGCCCTGCGGTCGGCACGGCCGGGAAAGCGCCGGTTGAGCTCGGCCTCGACGAGGGGCGCGACGTCGACGCCGTTGACGTACATGAGGGCGCCGTGCTCGGCCAGCCACGGCGAGTCGATGTGCATGCCCTGGACGTCGACCCCGCGCATCACCGCTCCGGAGAGGTCGACCCCGACGAACCGTGCGCGACGGAGGTCGACGTCGACGAACTCCGCCCCCTGCAGGTCGTCGGACCGGGAGAAGGTGGCCACGACGTCGACTCTTCCACGCCCGGGCCGTGCCGGGAAGGACCGCTCCGACCGCCGGTCTAGCCTCG
Source organism: Nocardioides sp. P5_C9_2 (assembly GCF_054049555.1). Classification (NCBI taxonomy): domain Bacteria; kingdom Bacillati; phylum Actinomycetota; class Actinomycetes; order Propionibacteriales; family Nocardioidaceae; genus Nocardioides; species Nocardioides sp. P5_C9_2. Next base: position 186 of record NZ_JBFUMD010000163.1, on the reverse strand, counting down.
CACCATGGGATTCGCGTGGGAGGACTCACGGCGGGCCTTCGCCGCAGCTGCGGAGTGGTTCGTGCACACCGCCGCGCTGGTGGGTGACCGGTGGGACCACGACGGCCTGGGTGAGTGGGACGTGCGAGCCCTCGTCGGACACACCAGTCGCGCGTTCCTCACGGTCGAGACCTACCTCGCCCGGCC
>NZ_JBFUMD010000162.1:0-7360 GCF_054049555.1 Nocardioides sp. P5_C9_2 | reverse complement strand
CTACCAGGTCGCGAGCGGGTCGGACCACGCCGCGATCTCGAAGGTCAAGGCCCCCTCGGTGTCGGGGGTGACCCACGACTCGTACCGGTCGGGCACCTCGGCGTGCTTCACCATCCGCACCGGCGCGAGCCGGGCGCCGGAGGGGTCGCTCAGCACCACCTCCGCGCCCAGCTGGTCGTGTCCCTCCCGGAACACGGACGCGCGGACGGGCATCGGCTCGCCGACGGTGGCCTTGGCCGCCTGGCGGCCGAGGTCGACGACGGGGGAGACGTCCATGACGGGTATGCGTCCAACCATGCGCCCACACTTTCGAACCCGGGGGACTCACGCAAGCCGGWGGCCGGGCGGGTCTCGCCCGCCGGGCCTCCGGGACCGCCGGCCGGGGACCGGCTCAGCGGCGTACGACGATCCGCTCGCGCGCCGAGCGCGACGGCGCGAAGGCGGTGCGGTCGGCGGGCCGGAAGACGACCCGGACCCGGTGGGTTCCGGGGCGCAGGGGCCGGGAGACCCGCATCCTCAGCGTCAACCGGTGCACCCGGACCTTCGCGAGGCGGCGTCCGTCGACCGTCACGACCCAGTGGCCGAGGCGGTCCGTGCGGGCTCCGTCGAGCCGCAGCCGGGCCCTCAGGACCGGTGCCGCGTTGGCCGTGGTCTGCACCGCGCGCCGGATCCGGAGCCGGATGGAGGTGCCCACCCGCGCGGGTGTGCCGGACGTGCTTGCGCCTGTCGAGCTGGTGCCTCCCGTGCCGGTCCCGCCGGTCCCGCCGGTGCCGGTGCCGGTGCCGGTGCCCGTGCCGGTGCCCGTGCCGGTGTCGCCACCACTTCCGGTGAAGACCTGCAGCTCGGCGGCGTGCACGATGGTGCCGCGGTCGGACGCGGTGGCGCAGTCGGTGTCGTTGAGCGGGTCGTCGTCCTGCTCACCGGCGAAGTCCGGCCCGCCCGTGCACTGGTTGTGCAGGGCCACCAGGCGCACGGCGGCGGCCTCGGTGTCGGGCACGTCGAACTCACGCATCGTGAGGTTCGGGGCCACGGGGCGCGGCTTGACGCCGGGGAAGGCGTCGGCCGGCGAGGTGAAGAACCGGGTCCWGGTGGCGTCCGCGGTCCCGCAGCCGGTGGTGCACGCCTCGAGGGCGAACTGGCGCAGTGCGGTGAAGCGCGAGCCCGAGTCGGGGTCGTCCTGGGCGAGCGGGATCGCGTTCGGGTCGGCGGGCGCCGGCGTGAGGTAGGCGCTCACGCCGACCCGGCGCACCGTCTGCACGTCGCCGGCGAGGTCGACGGCCACCGACGGGTTGGTGGTGTCGACGTTGCCCTCGGTGACGCCGCCCCAGTTGGTGGCCTCCGTGCCGTCGATGAGGGCCTCGGCGTTGCGGGAGCCGTCGGTCGCCGCGATGACCGAGGCGCCGGCCGCCGCCGCCGCGACGTCGACCTCGTCGGCCACCGGCACGGTCATCGGCGCTCCGCCCGCCGGGACGGTGAGGGTGAAGCGGGTGAGGCCGTGGTCCGGGGAGACGGCCAGCATCCGGTACTCGCCCGGGGTGAAGGACGCGGTGGCGCCGAGCGGCGTACCGGAGTCGGTGTCGGCGACCGGGGTGACCCGGGCCTCGTAGTCACCCACGTAGACCTGCGCCGCACCGCCGGTGGTGAAGGTGACGGCCGTGTTGCCGGTCGGGGCCGCGAAGCTCGGGACGGGCTGGTCGTCGTCGGCGGAGGCCACCGCGGCGTCGACCCCCATGCCCCGGCGGGCGAAGGCCCGCCACAGCACGTCCTGGTTGGCGCCGTCGAAGCGCATCCGGTCGGCCGCGAGCATCGCGTCGCGGGCGTCCAGCATCGAGGTGGCGCCCTGCTGGAGCAGGAACGAGTCGAACATCAGCTGGAGCCAGCGCCGGTTGCCCGGGCAGGCCTCCGCGGCGGTCGGGCTCGCCGTCCGCGTCGCCTGCGCGCACCGCAGCTGCAGCGCCGCGTCCTGGTAGTCGAACGAGGCGTCGTACGCGTCGACGAGGGCCTGGCGGACCTCCCACATCGTGCCGTTCCAGATCTCGCCGTCCGCGTGCACCTCGGTGCCGGTGGTGTCGAAGCCGTAGTCGGAGTAGTTGAGCGGGTTGTCGTCGATGGCGTAGTCGCGGATCGCGGTGTCGGGGTTGCCGGTGGCGTAGGCGCCGACGGCCCAGGTGTTGCCGCCGTTGTCGTAGCCGTGGCTGAACTGGTACTCCCCGGCGACCAGGTCGCCCCACGACTCGCCCATCGCGCCGCCCTGCTCGGAGGTCAGGCCCTCGTCGGGGCCGCCGACCATCCGGTTGGTGATGGCGTGGGTGTACTCGTGGCCGACGATGCCCATGTCGAGCCCGCCGTCGGTGCAGGGGGCGTAGAAGGCGCCGGCGATCGGCTGGAAGAGGTACTGGTTGGTGATGCCGGGGATCCCGTCCTGCAGGGCGATCTGGTTGGCGTTGTCGCGCCCGAGACCGGTCGTGTACGTCGAGCCGGTGAGGGCGCCGGCCTGCGCGTTGCCGACCTCCGGGTCCCCGGCGACCCCGCCGCGGCCGCCGTTGTCGGTCTGCAGGTTGTAGTTGTCCTCGGTGAAGCCGAGGTAGTAGCTGAAGTCGTGCATGCGGTTGTGGGCGACGAAGAGGTTCGTGACCGAGGCGTCGATGTCGTTGCCGCCGGGCACGAGCTCGGCGGGGTTGCACCGCGAGTTGTTCCACGCGTCGGTGAACTCGGGCGTGTAGTCCCGTGTCGGGGAGACCGGCGCCTGGGCGGCTCCGCCGGGAGCCACCGGGTTCAGCCACGCCTCGTGGGTGGTGGCGTTGTTGCCGACCGTGGTGGAGGTGGCCAGCCCCGCGGCGAGGTGGTCCCACGGACCGAAGGCGGCCACGTCGGCGAGCTCGCCGGGCGGGATGTCGCAGTCCTCGCCGGGCAGGTTCCAGCAGCCCACCACGCTGTTGGAGGGTGTCTCGGCGGGGGAGTCGGGCGTCGGGTTGGCCGGGAAGTAGCGCCAGCGCGGCTCGAAGCCCGCGTCGCCGCCGGACGGGGCGGCGGTGTCGCTCGTGGAGACGGCGAGCGTGTACTGGCCCACCGCCACCGAGGCGCCGTCGAACGGGCAGACCTGCACGGAGTAGGTGCCGGCGGGGATGGTGTTCGCGGTGTAGGTCGCCACCTCCGGGCTGGTGCCGAGGTCGTAGGTGCCGAGCAGGGCGTCGCCCGGGCCCCAGACCTTGAGGGTCACGTCGTCGGCGGGCAGTGCCACGGCGACGGCGTTGATGGAGCGCGTGAGGTCGTCGGCGAGCTCGAAGGCGTGCCGCGGACCACAGTCGGTCGCCGTGACCGCACCGGTGAACAGGTTGTTGTACGCCGCGTTGTCGACCTGGTTGCGCCGCACGAGCACGTCACCGGTGACCGCGTCGACGAGCGAGGTGTACGCCGATGCGGCGCCGCCCACGACGTCGACGACGTTGGCCTCCAGGACCGGGCGGACCGTGCCGTCGGCCATCGGGAGCGCCCGCAGGCGCACCTGCTGCTCGCGGTCCAGCCCGGGGACGGTGAGGCGGGTCCAGTCCGTGGTCGATGCCGCGGATGCGACGACGTCGACGCCCGCGGCGTCGACCCGCGGGAGCCCGGCGTCTGCGGCGGCGGCCAGCCAGCCCTGGAGCGGCGTCAGCGCCGCGGCTGGGACGGAGGAGGTGCGGCTGCGCGCCAGCGACGACGAGACGTAGCGGACCTGGCCGCCGGCGACCCCCACGGTCACCAGCCCGCCGGCGGCGGCCGGGAGGCCGTCGTACTGCTGGCGGAGCAGGACGGCGCGGGCGTCGCTGTCGGCGAGGCGCTGGTCGTTGACCAGGGCGAGGTCGTCGACCTGGGTGGTGGTGAGGCCGAAGGCCGCCGCGTGCTCGCGCAGCCAGGCCCGGGCACCGGCGACGGCGTCGCCGGGTGCGGCGCCCAGGGAGCCGTCCGCGGGCAGGATCGAGGCCGGGGTGCCGAGGGCGTTCCACCGGACGGTGGTCGCGCCGAGCGCCGCCACCGCCTGCCGCTGACCGGCCAGCGGGTCGACGGTGCCGCGCAGGTCGCGGTCGCCGAGGGCGTCGACGGGGTCGCCGAGGGTGGTGACGCCGTCGGGGTCGACCGCCGCGGCGGGGGCGGTGCTGCCGACGGCGGGCAGCTGGGAGAGGCCACCGATCACGGTGAGCGCGAGCAGGCCGGCGAGGAGTCCGGTGCGGCGCGGGGCACGGGTGCGGGTCATGCGGCGACAACGGCGCGACGTGGATCGGAGTTACGCGCGGTCTGGTCGGGTGGGTGGCCGGGGCGTCCCGGAGGTCCTTGGATCGATCAAACCTTGGATCGATCCAAGAAATGCCCTACGGTCGGGTCCGTGCGAGCGATCCGACGATTCACCGTCCGTCCTGTCCTGCCCGAGCCGCTGGCCGGCCTGGCCACCCTGGCCGGCAACCTGCGCTGGTCGTGGCACCCGGAGACGCAGGACGTCTTCCGGGCCATCGACGAACGGCTGTGGGTCGGCGTCAACCACGACCCGGTGCGCCTGCTCGGCGCCGTGGGCCGCGAGCGCCTCGACGAGCTGGCCGGCGACCCCGTGTTCCTCGAGCGCCTGCGGGTGGCCACCGAGTCCCTCGAGCGCTACCTGACCGGTGAGCGCTGGTATGCCCGCAAGGCCGGTCCCGACGCGCCCCGCTCGATCGCCTACTTCTCGCCCGAGTACGGCATCACCGCCGTCCTCCCGCAGTACTCCGGCGGCCTCGGCATCCTCGCCGGGGACCACCTCAAGGCCTCCTCCGACCTGGGCATCCCGGTCGTCGGCGTCGGCCTGTTCTACCGCCACGGCTACTTCAAGCAGTCGCTGTCCCGCGAGGGCTGGCAGCAGGAGACCTACCCGGTCCTCGACCCCGACGAGCTCCCGCTGACGCTGCTGCGCGAGGCCGACGGCTCCCGTGCCATCGTCTCGATCGACCTGCCCGGCGGCCAGCCGCTGCTCGCGCGCGTCTTCGTCGCCCACGTCGGCCGTGTCCCGCTGCTGCTGCTCGACTCCGACATCGAGGAGAACCCGCARCACTACCGCGACGTCACCGACCGGCTGTACGGCGGCAACTCCGAGCACCGCCTGCGCCAGGAGCTCCTCCTCGGCGTGGGTGGCGTCCGTGCGCTTCGGGTCTACTCGCGCATCACCGGCGCCCCGGCGCCCGAGGTCTTCCACACCAACGAGGGCCACGCCGGCTTCCTCGGCATCGAGCGGATCCGCGAGCTCACCGTCGGCGAGGGCGGCCCGGGTCTCGACTTCGACACCGCGCTCGAGGTCTCCCGCGCCGGCAYGGTCTTCACCACCCACACCCCGGTGCCCGCGGGCATCGACCGCTTCCCGCGCGATCTCGTCCAGCAGTACTTCGGCGGCGAGGCCTCCCCGACGCCGGGCGTGCCTGCCGACCGGGTGCTCGCCCTCGGCGCCGAGGACTACGACAGCGGCGACGCCGCGGTCTTCAACATGGCCGTCATGGGCTTCCGCCTCGCCCAGCGCGCCAACGGTGTCTCCCGGCTGCACGGCCACGTGTCGCGCGGCATGTTCAACGGCCTGTGGCCGGCCTTCGACGAGGCCGAGGTGCCGATCGGGTCGGTCACCAACGGCGTCCACGGACCCACCTGGATCGCTCGCGAGGTCTTCGAGCTCGCCGCCGAGCTCGGCGCCGACGTCGACAGCGACGACACCGACGCCCTGTGGCCGCTGGTCGACCGCATCGACGGCAGGCGCCTCTGGGACCTCAAGCGCACCCTGCGCGGCCGCCTGGTCGACGACGCCCGCGTCCGCCTGGCCAAGTCGTCGGCCAAGCGCGGCCTGGCGCCGGCCGAGCTCGGCTGGATCGAGACCGCGCTGGACCCCGACGTGCTGACCATCGGCTTCGCCCGCCGGGTGCCGTCGTACAAGCGGCTGACGCTGATGCTGCGCGACCCCGCGCGCCTCAAGCGGCTGCTGCTCGACCCCGAGCGCCCGGTGCAGCTGGTCATCGCCGGCAAGTCGCACCCCGCCGACGACGGCGGCAAGAAGCTCATCCAGGAGATGGTGCGCTTCGCCGACGATCCCGAGGTCCGGCACCGCATCGTCTTCCTGCCCAACTACGACATCGCSATGGCGCAGCCGCTCTACCCCGGCTGCGACGTGTGGCTCAACAACCCGCTGCGGCCCTACGAGGCGTGCGGCACCTCCGGCATGAAGGCCGCGCTCAACGGTGGCCTCAACCTGTCGATCCTCGACGGCTGGTGGGACGAGTGGTACGACGGCAACAACGGGTGGGCGATCCCGTCCGCCGACGGCGTCGACGACCAGGACCGCCGCGACGACCTCGAGGCCACCGCGCTCTACGACCTCATCGAGAACGAGGTCGCCCCGCGCTTCTACGACGTGGACGAGCAGGGCGTGCCCACCCGCTGGCTCGAGATGGTGCGCCACACCCTCAAGTCGCTCGGCCCCAAGGTGCTCGCCACCCGCCAGGTCCGTGACTACGTGCGTGAGCTCTACGCCCCGGCGGCGCACACCTCCCGCGCCCTCAACTCCGACTACGCCGGCGCCCGCGAGCTGGCTCGGTGGAAGCAGCACGTGCGCGGCGCGTGGAGCTCGGTCCGGGTCGAACACGTGGAGTCCGAGGGTGTCGGCGACGCCGCCGAGGTCGGTGCCACGCTGGCCGTCCGGGCGTACGTCGCCCTGGGCGACCTGTCGGTCGACGACGTCGAGGTGCAGGTCGTCCACGGCCGTCCCGGCGCCGACGACGAGCTGCTCGACCAGGTGGCGAGCACGATGCACGTCTCGGAGTCCTACGAGGGCAACCGGCACCGCTTCGACGCCGACGTGCGCCTCGACCGCTCCGGCCCGTTCGGCTACACGGTGCGGGTCCTGCCGCGCAACGAGTCGTTGGCGTCGGTCGCCGAGCTGGGGCTGGTCTCCGCGCCCGCCTGATCGACCGGCAGCACAAGTTCGGTCAAGCGCCGACCGCGGCGCACGGGCAGGGTGGGGTCATGACGACAGCGACCGACACGTTCGCTTCGTTCCTCGACGTGCTGGCCGAGACGCTCGACCTGACCGGTGAGGAACGGGCGCGACGGATGCACCTGTCGCGGTTCCACCTCGACCGGATCGTCTCCTCGACCGGCGGCGAGCCTCCCGGTCGGATGCGGCGACGACTCCTGCTGGAGCGGGCGGCGTACCAGCTGGCGGTCACCGACCGGCAGGTCCTGGACATCGCGATCGAGGCTGGCTTCGACTCCCACGAGGGGTTCACCCGCGCCTTCGGGCGTGAGTACGGGGTGGCCCCGACCCGCTGGCGTCAGCACCCGACGCGCACGCAGCTGCCTGCGCCGAGCCGGGTGCACT
>NZ_JBFUMD010000161.1:0-7407 GCF_054049555.1 Nocardioides sp. P5_C9_2 | reverse complement strand
CTGTTACGGGTGCTCCCCGCCCCACCGGTGGGGGGTGCAGCAGGTGTGACAGCGCGTTACAGCTGCGGCCGCGCGGCAGGGGGCCGGGGGCAGGGGGGCCGGGGCGATCCGGCTCAGTCGCGGGCGACGACGAGCGCGGTGGCGATCGCCGCGACTCCCTCGCCGCGGCCCGTCAGCCCCAGCCCGTCAGTGGTGGTCGCGGACACCGAGACCGGCGCCCCGGCCGCCTCGCTGAGGGCGGCCTCGGCCTCCGCGCGGCGGGGACCGAGGCGGGGCGCGTTGCCGACGACCTGGACCGCGACGTTGCCGATCTCGAAGCCGGCCTCCCGCACCCGTCGCGCCGCCTCGGCGAGCAGCGTGGTCCCGGACGCGCCGGACCACGCGGGCTCGGAGGTCCCGAAGTGCGAGCCGAGGTCGCCGATGCCGGCGGCGGAGAACAGTGCGTCGCACGCGGCGTGGGCGGCGACGTCCGCGTCGGAGTGGCCATCGAGCCCGCGCGGCTCCTCCGGCCAGGCCAGTCCGGCGAGGTGCATCGGCACGCCCTCGACGAGTCGGTGGACGTCGGTGCCGATGCCGGTGCGGGGGAGGATCACGGCGCCATCATGCCGCGTCCGCGACCAGCGGGGGCCGGCGTGGTGCCGTCGGTCAGAATGGCGGCATGCATCCCTCGTCACGCCTGCCCTGGGCGATCGCCGGCATCGTGACCGGCGTCGCCGGCCTGGCGACGAGCTATGCGGTGGCGACGATGCTCACCATCCGCGAGTCGCCGGTGGTGGCGGTCGCCGAGCTGGTCATCCGGCTCACCCCGGGTGCGGTCGCCGAGCGGATCATCGGCGTGGTCGGGCAGCGGGACAAGCCGCTGCTGGTCGCGGGCATCCTGCTGTTCCTGCTGGCGACGTTCGCCCTGGCCGGGATGGTGGCGCGTACGTCGTGGGTCCGGGCGCAGCTGGTCTGGCTCGGCCTCGCGACGGTCGGCGTGGTGGCCGTCCTGGTCCAGCGCGGGGCGGGCGGCGTCGACGTGCTGCCCGTGCTCGTCGGCCTCCTCACCTGGGTCGCGCTGCTGCCCGCCCTCACCGCGCCGCTGCGGATGGGGATCGAGCACCCCGAGCTGGAGTCGCGCGAGCGGCGGGTCTTCCTGATGGTGGCCGGGGTGCTCGGCCTCGCCGCGGTCGGCGTCGGGGTCGCCGGTCGCGTGGTCGGTGCGGGTCGCCGCCACGTCGTGGAGAGCCGGCGGCTGCTGCGGCTCGACGAGGTCACCCGTCCGGACCCGCCACCCGGCGCCTCGACGGGCCTGGCGGACATGAGCCCCTGGCAGACCCCCAACGACGACTTCTACCTGATCGACACCGCCATCGCGGTCCCGGCGGTCGAGCCGAAGGACTGGCGGCTGCGGATCCACGGGATGGTCGACCGCGAGCTGGTGCTCAGCTACGACAGCCTCATCGCGCGGGGGCTCACCGAGGCGTGGGTGACGCTCAACTGCGTGAGCAACGAGGTCGGCGGGGGACTGGTCGGCAACGCGTGGTGGAGCGGGGTCCGGATCGCCGACCTGCTGGCCGAGGTCGGCGTCAGCGGCGACGCCGACTGCGTCCTGCAGACCTCCGAGGACGGCTGGACCTGCGCCACCCCGCTCAGCGCGCTCACCGACGACCGGGACGCGATGCTGGCGGTCGCCATGAACGGTCGCCCGCTGCCCCTCGAGCACGGCTTCCCGGTCCGCTCCATCGTCCCGGGGCTCTACGGCTACGTCTCGGCGACCAAGTGGGTCGTGGACTACGAGGTGACGCGCTTCGCCGACGTCGCCGCCTTCTGGACCCAGCGAGGCTGGTCCGAGGAGGGGCCGGTCAAGATCGCGTCGCGCATCGACGTGCCCCGCTCGGGGGCCGACGTCGACCCCGGCCCGCTGGAGATCGGCGGCCTGGCCTGGAAGCAGCACACCGGCATCTCCGGGGTCGAGATCGCGCTCGACGGCGGCGCCTGGGAGCGGGTCCGGCTCGCCGGTGCGCCCTCCGAGGACACCTGGGTGCAGTGGGCGGGCACCCTCGACGTCACCCCCGGCGACCACACCCTGCGGGTGCGGGCGATCGGCCGCRACGGCGACGTGCAGACCGGCGCGATCGCGGACGTCGTACCGGACGGGGCGACGGGGTGGCACACCGTGGAGTTCAGCGTCCGCGACTCCTGAGCGAGCCGGCGGGCGGGGTCAGCGGTGGATGACGTACGCCGTGCCGCCGGAGGCGTTGAGCCAGACGTCCTCGAGCTCGTCGCGGTCGTAGACCCGGCGCACGGCGCCGTTGCTCGCGCCCGCCGGGTCGTTGACGACCACGTCGCCGTCGGCCTCGAAGCCCACGACCACGAGGAGGTGGCCGTTGCTCGCCGAGATGGGCGCCCCGGTCAGCTGGCGGGCGCCGAAGGCCACCGAGATCACCAGCGGCACGCCGGCCACGATGTAGTCCTCGGCCTCGCGCAGGTCGCGCAGCCGCGTCACGTAGGCGTCACCGGTGGTGAGCGTCGAGGCGTAGGCGGTGTTGAAGGCCCAGTTGCCGGTGCCGCCGTAGGCGTGGTCGTAGACCATCCGCGCGGTGTGGTCGACCTGGGCGTCCGCGTGGCCGGCGGCGATGTCGGTGAAGGGGCCCGGCTGGAGGCCGTAGTAGCCCAGCACCATCGCGGTCGAGGTGGGGGAGCACCACGCCTCGCCGCCGCCACCCCACTGCGGGTAGTGCCCGCCGTGGGTCATCTGCGAGTACGTCGGGACGTCGAGGACGGTGCCTGCCGCCGGGCCCGGGATCGAGGTGGGCGTGCTGCCGCGGGGGACGATCGCGCTGGCCATCGCGCCGATCCGGTCGACGCGCACCAGCGGCCTGGTGGCGGCGCTGCGGTAGAGCGTCACCCGCACCTGCCACCCGGTGACGGGGGCGGCCGCGACCCAGGTGTCGACGTTGACGCGACCCAGGTCGTCGGACTGCGAGGCCAGCGACTGGCGGCGGACCGCGGGGTTGTCGAGCGCCCACTCGGCCATCGAGTCCCAGCTGGAGGTGCGGCYGTCGGCGGTGCGGGCGCGGACGGCGACCTTGACGACGCTGTCGCCGGTCGTGACGGCCTCCCACGAGGGGATCAGCTCGGTGGCGCCGAAGCCGGGGGTCGCCCAGGGGGAGGTCCAGCTGCCCGCCTGGTAGACGCGGCCGTGGAGCCTGCCGGCGCGGGGCTTCTTGAGCAGCAGCGAGCCCTTCGCGGTGCGGACTCCGCGCATGGTGCCGGCGCGCCAGTCGCGTCCCCGGCTCCACGAGGTGTGCTGGACGCTGGAGACGGCACGCCGCTCCGCGGTTGCCGTCGCCGGCGCGCCGGAGCCGCCGGAGCCGCTGGCACCGCCGGCACCGCCGGGGTCGGCGGACGCGGTGGCCGGGGCCAGCGCACCCAGGACGAGGGCGAGGGTCGCGCCGGCGAGGAGCGGGCGTCGTACGGAGGGGGCGGCCACCCGACCACGCTAACCCGCAGACACCCCACCTGTCCCACGAGTCACAGCGCTCGGTCGAATCGTTGTGCGGCCCGCCCGCCCCTAGACTTGCCGGGTGAATCTGAGGCTCCACGACACGGCGACCCGCGAGGTCCGTGACTTCGTTCCCCTCGAGGAGGGGAAGGCGGGCATCTACGTCTGTGGGCTCACCGTGCAGTCGGAGCCCCACGTCGGCCACGTCCGCTCGGCCGTCAACTTCGACGTGCTGCGCCGCTGGCTCACCGCGAGCGGCTACGACGTGCACTTCATCCGCAACGTCACGGACATCGACGACAAGATCCTGACGAAGTCCGCCGAGCAGGGCCGCCCCTGGTACAACCTCGCCTACGCCATGCACGCCGAGCTGACCCGCGCGCTGGCCAGCATCAACGTGCTGCCGCCGACCTACGAGCCGTCCGCGACCGGCACCGTCCCGGAGATGGTCGAGCTCATCGAGACGCTCATCGAGCGCGGGCACGCGTACGCCGCCGAGGACGGGTCCGGCGACGTCTACTTCGACGTGCGCTCGTGGCCGTCGTACGGCGAGCTGACCCGGCAGGGCATCGACGACATGGAGCCCGCCGGTGACGCGGACCCCCGCGGCAAGCGGGACCCGCGCGACTTCGCGCTGTGGAAGGGACAGAAGGCCTCCGAGCCCGAGTCCGCCGCCTGGCCAGCCCCGTGGGGTCGCGGCCGTCCGGGGTGGCACATCGAGTGCTCGGCGATGGCCGGCAAGTACCTCGGTCCCGCCTTCGACATCCACGGCGGCGGCGTCGACCTGCGCTTCCCGCACCACGAGAACGAGCTGGCCCAGTCCCGCGCGGCGGGCCTGCCGTTCGCGTCGTACTGGCTGCACAACGCCTGGATCACCACCGCCGGCGAGAAGATGAGCAAGTCGCTCGGCAACTCGCTGCTGGTGCCGTCCGTGCTCGAGCGGGTCCGCGGGATCGAGCTGCGCTTCTACATGGTGAGCGCGCACTACCGCTCGCACGTCGAGTTCAGCTTCGAGGCCCTCGACGAGGCCGCGACGTCGTTCCAGAGGATCGAGTCGTTCCTCGAGCGGGTCGACGCCTCCGGCGGGCAGGCCGGCGAGCTCCCGGACGCGTTCGTCGCCGCGATGGACGACGACCTCGGCACCCCCGCGGCCGTCGCCGTCATCCACGACCACGTCCGCGAGGGCAACCGGCTGCTGGCCGACGGCGGCGACGCCACGGCGATCGCCGGGGCGGTCCGCGCCATGCTCGACGTCCTCGGGCTCGACCCCGCCGACCCCGGCTGGGCCGACGGCGGCGGTGCCGAGGCCGAGCAGCTGCGCGGCGCCGTCGACGTACTCATCACCGCACTGCTCGAGGACCGGGCCCAGGCGCGGGCCGACAAGGACTGGGGTCGCGCCGACGCGATCCGGGACCGGATCAAGGCCGCCGGCATCGAGATCGAAGACACGCCCTCCGGGCCGAAGTGGAGCATCTGAACATGCCAGGAAACAGCCAGCGCAAGGGCGCGATCCGCAAGACCGGCAAGGGGCCGACCGCCGGGTCGGGCGGTCGCGTCAAGCGCGGTCTCGAGGGCAAGGGCCCCACGCCCAAGGCCAAGGACCGCCCCTACCACCAGGCGCACAAGGCCGCGAAGCGCGCCGAGCGCTCCGAGACGACCCGTCCCAAGCGTCGGACGACCAAGTCGACCGAGGCCGAGTGGGTGGCCGGGCGCAACTCCGTCGTCGAGGCGCTGCGGGCCGGCATCCCGATCACGGCGGTGTACGTCGCCGAGGGCGCCGAGCGCGACGGCCGGCTGCGCGAGGCCTTCAAGATCGCCGCCGAGCAGGGCTACTCGATGATGGAGGTGACCCGCGGCGAGATGGACCGGATGACCGGCGGCGCCGTGCACCAGGGCCTCGCGGCCCGGCTGCCCTCCTACGAGTACGCGCACCCGGACGACCTCCTCGACCGCGCCGCCGAGATGGGCGAGAAGCCCCTCATCGTGGCCCTCGACTCGGTCACCGACCCCCGCAACCTCGGTGCGGTCGTCCGCTCCGCCGCCGGCTTCGGCGCGCACGGCGTGCTGATCCCCGAGCGGCGCGCGGCCGGCATGACCGCCTCGGCCTGGAAGACCAGCGCCGGCGCCGCGGCCCGGATCCCGGTCGCGCAGACGGTCAACCTCACCCGCCAGCTCAAGGCCTACCAGGACGCGGGCTGCATGGTGATCGGCCTGGCCGCCGACGGTGACGTCGCGCTGCCGGACCTCGCGCTCGCCGACGGCCCGCTCGTGGTCGTCGTCGGCTCCGAGGGCAAGGGACTGGGCCGCCTCGTCACCGAGACCTGCGACCAGCTCGTGTCGATCCCGATGGGCAACCAGCTGGAGTCGCTCAACGCCGGCGTGGCGGCCTCGGTGACGCTCTACTCGATCTCCCAGGCGCGCGCCCGGGGGTGAGTCGCACGCGGCGGTTCTCCACCGTCGCGGTGGCGGTGGGGTGCCTCGCCGTCGCCGTGGTGGCCGCGGTCGCCCTGTTCCTGYCCGGGAGCAGGACGATCGTCCTGGCCAGCCACGACGCGATCGTGCGGCCGACCCTCGACGGGGACGTGGTGCTCCGCACCGGGCCGCTGCTGCCCGACGTACGGCGCCGCGGCGACGGGCCGATCGGCGTCGACATCGTCCTGGGCAAGACCGAGGCCGGGTCGGTCGACGAGCTGGTCTCCCGCTACGCCTTCATCGCCAGCCAGCCCGAGGCGCAGGTCGCCAAGGTGCAGGGGGCGGTGCGGGACATCGCCGTCTCGGCGGCCGTCCGCGGCCTCGGGTTCGGCATGGTGCCGCTCGCCGTCTGGCTGCTGCTCGGCCCGCACCGGCGCGGGGAGCTGTTCCGCGGCCTGCGCACCCGGCGCGGCGCGGTGGGCGGGGTGCTGCTCGTCGCCCTCCCGCTCGCGCTRTGGCAGCCGTGGGACCGCGACGCCGACACCCAGGAGGACGAGCAGGACTGGATCACGGTCGACACCTTCCTCGGCGACGCGGTGCCGCTGCCCGCGGAGGCCGACGGGATCGAGGTGCGCACCGGCCCGACGACCACCGAGACCCGACGCCTGATCGCCAGCGCGGTGAGCACCTACGACAAGAGCAAGGCCTTCTACGCCGCCGCGGCCGAGGCCGCCGGGGGCCTGCCGCTGCGCGAGCCGGAGGAGGGCGAGACCGTCGCGCTGCTGGTCAGCGACCGGCACGACAACATCGGCATGGACCCGGTCGCGCGGGCGATCGGCGACGCGGGCGGCGCCACCGTGGTGCTGGACGCGGGCGACGACACCTCGACGGGCCAGCCGTGGGAGGCCTTCAGCCTCGACTCGCTGGACCGCGCGTTCGACGACCTCGACCGCTACGCCATCGCCGGCAACCACGACAACGGCTCCTTCGTCACCCGCTACCTCGATGACCTCGGCTGGACCACGCTCGACGGTGAGCCGGTCGAGGGGCCCGGGGGTGGCCTGGTCCTCGGCGTGGACGACCCCCGCGCCAGCGGGCTCGGGGACTGGCGCGACGAGACCGGCCTGAGCTTCACCGAGGTGGGGGACCGGCTCGCGGACGCCGCCTGCGCGTCCGACGAGCGGATCAACACCCTGCTCGTCCACGACGCCAACCTGGGCCGCGAGACCCTCGCCCGCGGGTGCGCCGACCTCGTCGTCGGCGGCCACACGCACGTGCAGAGCGGGCCGGTCGAGGTCGTCGGCCAGGACGGCCGGGCCGGGTGGACCTACACCAACGGCACGACCGGCGGCGCGGCGTACGCCATCGCGGTCGGCAGCAAGCCGCGGCGCGACGCCGGCGTCAGCCTGGTGACGTACGACGACCAGGGCCGGCCGGTCGGGGTCCAGGCGGTCCGGCTCCAGACCGACGGCACCTTCATCGTCAGCGGCTACGCCTCGCTCCAGGAG
>NZ_JBFUMD010000160.1:0-7408 GCF_054049555.1 Nocardioides sp. P5_C9_2 | reverse complement strand
GATGTGGGTGCGGTAGGAGCGCAGGATCCGGTCGTGGTCGAGGCTGACCACGTCGTCGAGGGCGTGGGCCAGCCGTTCCTCCACCTTGCCCACCCGTGCCGTGCGCTGCTCGTCGTCGGCCGACGCGCCGCCTGCGGGGTCGAAGCGGGCCTCGAAGAGCTGGACCAGCAGCCGGGTGATGTCGACGTTGTTGGCCAGCGCGCCCTCGATGTAGTCGAGCGCGAACGGGGTGTTGCCCTGACGCATGTACTTCGCGTAGGCGCGCAGCACGGTCGCCTGGCGCCACGTGAGCCCGGCACCGAGGACAAGCGCGTTGAAGCCGTCGGTCTCGTTGCGGCCCTCCCAGACGGCACGCAGCGCGTCGGAGAACAGCTCGCGCGCCGTCGCCGGGAGCTGGCGACCGTAGCGCAGCCCGAACTCGTAGACGTACGACTCACGCCCGAGGCCCTCCAGGGAGTAGGGACGCTCGTCGACGACCTCGACCCCCATGGAGGACAGCATCGGCAGGACGCCGCTCAGCGACAGCGGAGGACCGACGCGGAACACCTTGAGCCGCGCCTCCCCGCGACCGGCGTCGACCTGCTCGAAGAGGGCCAGGTCGATGCCCTCGTCGCCCGCGATGGCCTCGATCCGACCGAGGTCGGCGGCCGCCTGGCGAGGGTTGAAGTCCTCCTTGTAGGCCTCCGGGAMGGAGTCCACCCAGCGGCGGGCCAGGCGCGAGCCACGCTCCTCGCCGTACTCGGTGACGACGGCGGCGGTGAAGTCGTCGCGCCACGAGCGCGAGGCCTCGACCATCCGGCGCTCGAGGTCGTGCACGTCGACATCGGGRACGGTCTCGCCCGGACGGGGGTGGACCACGAAGTGGACGCGTGCGCTGGTGGCCTCGTTGACGCGGGCCGTGAACTCGACGCTGTCGCCCCCGAGGCGCTCCTTGAGGATCTGGGAGAAGCGCTCGCGGACCGTGGTGTTGTAGCGGTCGCGGGGGAGGTAGACGAGCACGGAGACGTAGCGTCCGTAGGTGTCGCGACGGGCRAAGAGCCGCAGCTGGCGGCGCTCGCGGGCGTACATGACGGCCTGCACCGTCGGCGCGAGCTCCTCGGCCGGGGTGTGGAAGAGCTCGTCGCGGGGGTAGTTCTCCAGGGTGTCCATCAGCGCCTTGCCGGCGTGGCTGCGCGTGTCGAAGCCGACCTGCTGCATCACCGAGCGGACCTTGTCGCGCAGCAGCGGGATGCGGGCCACCGACTCGGTGTAGGCGGCGCTGGAGAAGAGCCCGAGGAAGCGCTGCTCGCCCACCACGTCACCCTGTGCGTCGAACGTCTTGACGCTCACGTAGTCGAGGTAGGCCGGGCGGTGCACGGTCGCCCGCGAGTTGGCCTTGGCCAGCACCAGCAGCGTCTTCTCGCGCGCCTTCTCGCGCACCAGCGCGGGCAGCTTGCCGAACGAGTCGGACATGTCCTGGTCGGCGCGCAGGATCCCGAGGCCGGTGCCGGGGACGGCCCGCAGGGCCAGGTCCTCGCCGTCCTCCTCGAGGCGGTACTCGCGGTAGCCGAGGAAGGTGAAGTGGTCGTCGGCCAGCCAACGGACGAACTCGGCCCCCTCGCTCACCTCCGCAGCGTCGAGGGGCGGCGGGTCGGCGACCAGCTCCTCGACGACGCCGAGGGCCCGGTCACGCATCTTCTCCCAGTCCTCGACCGACTCGCGGACGTCGCGGAGCACCCGCTGCAGGGACTCCTCGATGAGATCCATGTCGGCCCGGTCGACCACGCGGTCGATCTCCACGTGCATCCAGGACTCGCCGAGGGCGTCGGCGGCCGACTCGCTGACCACGCCCTCCTCGGTCGCCCCGACGGTCTGCAGCGCACCCGTGATGTCACGGGTGACCTCGAACTGCGGGTGGATGACCACGTGCACGTTGTGCTCGAGGCGGGAGAGCTCCATGGTCACCGAGTCGACGAGGAACGGCATGTCGTCGGTGACGACCTCGACCACCGAGTGACCGGCCGCGGACCATCCCGCGTCGGCGGGGCCGGGAGTGACGACCCGGACCGCGGCGGTGCCCTGCGGCCGGGCCTGGGCGAGCCGGTGGTGCGAGGCCAGCGCGCCGTACAGGTCCTCGGGACTGCGCTCGACGAGGTCCTCGGCGGCGACGTGCCGGTAGTAGGCGACGAGGAGGTCCTCGACCTGGTCGTGGTCGGGTCCTCCGGTGCCCTTCGAGTGACGCGCCGCGTCGGCGGCCCGGGTGAGCAGTTCGGCCTTGTCGTCCTCGAGCGTGGTGAGCACGCTCCGACCCTAGGACCCTGCTGTGACGGGGACAACACGGGGTCACCACGTGATGTCTCGTCCGCCAGACATCCTGCGGTGACGGGCTGCGGCCGGCTCCGCCATGATGTGCCCCATGGTGCACACACACGAAGGCACGACCCGCTGATGGCCACGTCCCTGCGCAAGGAGCTCGCCTACGACGCCGGCCCGGACGCGGTCGCGGCGATGCTCGCCGACCCCGCGTTCCGCGAGGAGGTGCTGGAGCGCCAGCACGTCCTGCGCGGCTCCGCCACGGTCTCGGGCAAGCACGTCACCGTCGAGCAGGTGCAGTCGGCCCGCGACCTCCCGTCGTTCGCCCGCACGATCGTCGGCGACGAGATCGTCATCGTCCAGCAGGAGCGCTGGCTCACCGACACGGCAGCCGACATCCACCTGGCCATCCCGGGCAAGCCCGGCGACATCACCGGCACCATCCAGCTCGACCCGGCGGGCGCGGGCACCGTCGAGACCGTCGACCTCACCGTCAAGGTGTCCATCCCGCTCGTCTCGGGAAAGATCGAGAAGCTCATCGCGGAGATGATCGGCAAGGCGCTCGCCAAGGAGCACGAGGTCGGTCAGGAGTGGCTGGCCCGCTGAGCTCCCCCGGTCAGTCGTCGTCCTCGCGGCGGCGCCACCAGACGACCACCGCGAGGAGCACGAACGGACCGAACGCGAGCAGGAGGGTCAACGCCTGCTCGTAGGGATGCAGCGACCCCATGTGCAACGGGGTCACCGGGTGGAACGAGGACACGGGGTGGGGCAGGGTCACTCGACGTCCATGTAGGGGTAGCGGTGGTCCTTCGGGGGCACGAACGTCTCCTTGATGGAGCGCGGCGAGGTCCAGCGCAGCAGGTTGACCGCGGCGCCGGCCTTGTCGTTGGTGCCCGAGGCGCGGCCGCCACCGAACGGCTGCTGCCCCACGACGGCCCCGGTCGGCTTGTCGTTGATGTAGAAGTTGCCGGCCGCGAAGCGCAGCGCGTTGCGGGACCACGCCACCGCGGAGCGGTCCTGGGCGATGATGGCGCCGGTCAGGGCGTACGGCGCGAACGACTCCATCTGGGCCACGACCTGCTCGAAGCGGTCGTCCTCGTAGACGTGCACGGCCAGGATCGGGCCGAAGTACTCCTCGGAGAACATCTGGTCCGAGGCGTCGGTGGAGACCACGATCGTGGGGCGCACGAAGTACCCGACCGAGTCATCGGTCTGGCCGCCGGCCAGCAGGGTGAGGTGCCTGTTGGCCCGCACCCGCGCGATCGCCTTCTTGTGCTTGGCGAACGCCCGGTCGTCGATGACGGCGCCCATGAAGTGGGAGAAGTCCGTGACGTCACCCATCGAGAGGCCCTCGGTGTCGGCGACGAGCTGGTCCTTGATCTTGTCCCACACCGAGCGGGCGACGTAGGCCCGCGAGGCGGCCGAGCACTTCTGGCCCTGGTACTCGAAGGCACCGCGCAGCATCGCGACCCGCGCGACGTCCGGGTCGGCCGAGGGGTGCACGACCACGAAGTCCTTGCCACCGGTCTCGCCCACGATGCGCGGGTAGGTGCGGTAGCCGGAGATGTTGGTCCCGATGGTCTGCCACAGGTGCTGGAAGGTGGGCGTCGAGCCGGTGAAGTGGATGCCCGCGAGGTCCGGGTGGGTCAGCGCGACCTTGGAGACGTCGAGTCCGTCGCCGGGCAGCATGTTGATGACGCCGGGCGGCATGCCGGCCTCCTCGAGCAGCTCCATGGTCAGCGACGCGGCCAGCTGCTGGGTCGGCGACGGCTTCCAGATCACCGTGTTGCCCATCAGGGCCGGCGCGGTCGGCAGGTTGCCCGCGATCGCGGTGAAGTTGAACGGCGTGATCGCGTAGACGAAGCCCTCGAGCGGGCGGTGGTCGGTGCGGTTCCAGATGCCGGGGCTGTTGGCGATCGGCTGGTCGGTGAGGATCTCGCGCGCGTAGTGGACGTTGAAGCGCCAGAAGTCGATCAGCTCGCACGCCGCGTCGATCTCGGCCTGGAACGCCGTCTTGGACTGGCCGAGCATGGTCGCGGCGTTGAGGCGCTGGCGCCACGGGCCGGCGAGCAGGTCGGYGGCCTTGAGGATGATCGCGGCCCGGTCGTCGAACGACATGGCCCGCCAGTCCGGGGCCGCCGCCGTCGCGGCCTTGACGGCCGCCTCGGCGTCCTTGGCCGTGGTGTTCTTGAAGGTGCCCAGCACGTGCTGGTGGTCGTGGGGCTGGACGACCTTGATCTCGGCGCCACCACCGTTGCGCCTGCGGCCGTTGATGTGGGCCCGCAGCGTGTGCTGCTTGCCCTCGAGCCGGGCCAGCTCCACCTTCAGCGCGGCGCGCTCGGGGCTGTGCGGGGCGTAGGTGAGGTTCGGCTCGTTGACCGGAGCCGGAGGAGAAGTGATCGCGTCCATGGGCCCGACCCTAGCGACCCGCGATCAGCTCCGGGATCTCCTGGGTGGCGTACCAGGCCAGGTCGTCGTCAGGGTCGGCGTCGTCCTCGATGTCGACGTGCACCGAGGCCACCAGACCCACCGGCACCGATCGCGCTCCGTCCGCGATCTCGGCGACCAGCACGACCCGGCGTCCGGGGCCCTGCAGCAGCGCGGCCGACGCGTCCGCGGCGGTCATCAGGGCGGCGTACTCGGCCTCCTCCGACGCGTCCTCGGCCGTGATCGGGTCGGCGTCGACGGGGACGACACCCTCGGCGTGGATGCGCGCCAGCCGCTCCAGCGTCGTGGGCACGTAGACCCGGACGCTCACGACCGCTCCCCCGTACGCCGGCCGCGGGGCGCACGCTTGCGGGCGCCGCTGGCCGACTCGGCGAGCTCGTCGAGGGCCTCCAGCAGGCACTGGCCGAGGGTGTCGACGTCCGGGACCGCGTCCCGGTCGGCGGTGATGCCGTAGAAGACGCCCCCGTTGTACGACGTGACGCCGACGGCCAGCGTGTGCTCGGGCAGCAGCGGGTGCACCGGGTAGGTCTCCACCATCTCCGCGCCGGCGGCGTACAGCGGGAACTGCGGGCCGGGCACGTTGGTCACCGAGAGGTGGAAGCCACGGCGCACCTCCGCGGCCGCCACCCGCGAGCCGAGGGCGTGGAAGGTGGTCGGCGCGAAGCCCGCGATCCCCGCCAGGCGGCGAGCGGAGACGGCTCGTCCGGTCTCCTTGTGGGCCTGGAAGCCGTAGCTGACCTGGTGGAGGCGCACCACCGCCGACGCCTCGCTGATCGGCAGGTTGACCAGGTGGCCGGCGATCTGGGTGCCGAGCGAGGTGGCCTCGAGCTCGTCGTCGATCACCGACATCGGCACCATGGCTCGGATCGTGCGGACCCCGGCCATGGACTCGGTGCGGGTCATCAGCCAGCCGCGGAGCGCGCCGGCGACGGTGGCCAGGATGACGTCGTTGACCGTGCCGCCGTGGACGGTGCGGATCCGCTTGTAGACCTCGAGCTCGGTGCGGACCGCGAGGAAGCGGCGCTGCTGCGAGAGCGGACGGTTGATCGGGCTGCCGTGGACCGGGCTCCGGCCGGCCAGGGCGCCGGCGATGCCACCGAGCCGGTGCGCGGTCGAGGTGATGCTCCGCGTGGCCGCCTCGGCGTTCGCCCGGACCGTCTGGACGGCGGTGCCGGGGTGTTCCAGGGTGTCGGTGACCGCGTCGAGCGCCAGGCCCAGGGCACTGGGACGACCGCGTGGATGCCACTCGTCGTGGCCCAGGTCCCGCGCGTCCGGGGTCGTGTCGAGCAGCACCTGGCCGATGTCCACGGTCTCGCGACCGTCGACCAGGATCTGGTGGCTCTTGGTCAGCACGGCGACCCGGCCCCCCTCGAGGCCCTCGACGAAGTAGATCTCCCACAGCGGGCGACCGCGGTCCAGCGGGCGGGACGCGATCCGGGCGACGAGCTCACGCAGCTGGTGGTGGTCACCGGGACGTGGCAGCGCGGAACGGCGTACGTGGTAGCCGATCTCGAAGTCCGGGTCGTCGACCCACACGGGGTTGGCGAGCCGCCCCGGCACGGACTGGAGCCGCTGGCGGTAGCGCGGCACGAACGCGATCCGGTCGGCGATGAGCTCGACGAGGCGGGCGTGGTCGAACCCGGAGTCACCGGGGTCGAAGATCTCGACCGTGGCGTTGTGCATCGGTGTCGACGGGGACTCGGTGGCCAGCAGGGCCAGGTCCCGCGGCCGCAGCCGCTCGGTCATGTCAGCCCCTTCGTCGTGGTGTCGGACACTCCCGGAGGCCCGCGGCACGGCCCGGACGCCGACTGTGTTGCTCCCCGTGGGATTCTGGCAGAGGCTCCCACCCCGAGCGGCGGGAGTCCAAGCCCGACACGGGTGGAAGCCCGGTCCCACGATCCACGGAGGAACACATGCGCGCGACGCGGCTCGCCCCGCTGGCCACGACCCTGCTGCTGGTGACGCTCGGCGTCACCGCCTGCGGCGACGACACCGCCACGGAGCCCGACTCGGAGAGCAGCGCCACCCCCTCGACGCCGTCCGAGTCGTCGAGCACCACCGAGAGCACGCCCAGCGACTCCACGCAGAGCCCGGATCCGGCCACGCAGACCATCGAGATCACGTTCGAGGGCGACACCGTCACGCCCAACGGTGAGCGCGTCGAGGTGCCACTGGGCGAGGAGATCGAGCTGGTCGTCACGGCCGACGCGCCCGGCGAGCTGCACGTGCACTCCACCCCCGAGCAGGAGCTGGAGTACGCAGCCGGCACCACCACCCTCCCCCTGGTGATCGACCAGCCCGGCGTCGTCGAGGTCGAGTCCCACGACCTCGAGCTCACGATCGTCCAGCTCGAAGTCCGCTGAGGTGGGTCTGCTCGAGCCCGGGACGGCGCCCGGGGGCCGAGACCTGCTCGCCCACGGCATCGGCGGGGCCAAGGACCTGCCGATCCCCCTCGAGCTGGCGATCGCCGGCGCGGTCGCCGCGCTGGTGGTCTCCTTCACCGTCCTGGCCCTCGCCTGGCGCACCCCTCGGTACGACGCCGGCACCAGTGGGCGTCCCGCTCCCGCCTGGCTCGACCGGCTGATCTCCTCGACCGCGTGGCGAGTCGGCCTGCGGGCGCTGGGCTTCGCGGTCTTCGTCTACGTCGCCGCCGCGGCGGTCTTCGGCC
>NZ_JBFUMD010000159.1:0-7472 GCF_054049555.1 Nocardioides sp. P5_C9_2 | reverse complement strand
GCGTGGCACCGGGCACTCCCGGCAGTGCTCGCCGACCTCGAGGAGCGGTGGGGCGTGCGGACGGGCGCGGCGCTGCCCGGCGGCAGCGCGTCGTACGTCTGCCGGGCCCGGACCCACGACGGCCAGGACCGGGTGGTCAAGGTCGGCGTGCCCGGCCACGACCTGGTCGCCGAGGCGCGGGTGCTGGAGGCGGCGCGGGGCCGGGGCTACGCCCGTCTGCACGGCCACGCCCCCGATCGCGACGCCGTGCTGCTGGAGGCCCTCGGGCCGGCGCTGGCGCAGACGCCGGGGCCGCCCGAGCGGGCCATCGGGCTGCTGGCCGACACCCTGCGCGAGGCCTGGCGGCTGCCGCTCGACGCCGTCCCTCCGGGCGAGGACAAGGCCCTCTCCCTGCGCGCGATGGTGCACGACCTCGACGAGCAGCTCGGGCGGCCCACGGACCGGCGGGTGCTGCACACCGCGCTGGAGCACGCCGACGCCCTCGCCGACCACGACCCGTCGACGACCGTGGTCCTGCACGGGGACGCCCATCCCGGCAACACCCTGCCGGTCACCTCACCGCGCGAGGGAGYGCCGGTGGGCCACGTGTTCGTCGACCCGGACGGCTTCCGTGGCGACCCGGCGTACGACGCGGGCGTGGTGCTCCGCGACTGGTGCTCGCACCTCACGGGACCGGACGCGCGGACAACGCTGGAGGGGTGGTGCGACCTCGTCRCCGAGCGCACCGGCACCGACCGCGACCGGGTGTGGGCCTGGGCGTTCCTCGAGCGGGTCTCGACGGGGCTCTACGTGACGTCGCTCGGCGCCGACCGGGTGGGACGCCCGTTCCTCGCGACCGCCGAGCACCTGCTGGGCTGAGCGGCGAGGCCAACGTCCGACCAACGTGGGGGTCGTAGCCTGACTGGCATGGACCCCGGCCTGAGCTCCGCCGCCCCCCTCGGCTCCGCTGTCGACATCAGCTCCGCCGTGGACATCGGCTCCGCCATCGACATCGGCTCCGCTGCGGACGTGACCGCGCGTCTCGGTGCCACGGGGTACCTCGCCGACGAGGAGCTCGCCACCATCGTGTTCCTCGCCGCCCGCATGCAGCGCCCGCTGCTCCTGGAGGGCGAGCCCGGGACGGGCAAGACCGCGCTCGCCGAGGCGCTCGCGGCCACCCTGGACCTGCCGCTCGTCCGGCTCCAGTGCTACGAGGGGATCGACGCCACGCAGGCGCTCTACGACTGGGACTTCCCGCGCCAGATCCTGCACCTGCGCGCCCTCGAGGCCGCCGGCGCCGGCAGCAGTGCGGAGGACGCCGAGAAGAGCCTGTACGACGAGCGCTTCCTGCTCGCCCGACCCGTCCTGGCCGCGCTCCAGCAGGCCCCCGCGGTGCTCCTCGTCGACGAGGTGGACCGCGCCGACGACGAGTTCGAGGCCTTCCTGCTCGAGGTGCTGTCCACCTGGCAGGTCACGATCCCCGAGCTCGGCACCGTCAGCGCCTCGACCCCGCCCTTCGTGGTGCTGACCTCCAACCGCACCCGCGAGCTGCACGACGCCCTCAAGCGCCGCTGCCTCTACCACTGGATCGACCACCCCGGCCTCGAGCGCGAGGTCGAGATCGTGCGGTCGCGGGCACCCGAGGTCTCCGAGACGCTCGCGCGCCAGGTCGTCACCGTCGTCCAGCAGCTGCGCGACCGCGACGACCTGCTCAAGCCGCCAGGGGTCGCGGAGACCCTCGACTGGGCGCGCGCCCTGCACCACCTCGGCACCACCGACCTCGACCTGGCGACGGCCGCGGCGACGTTGGGTGCGCTCGTGAAGTACCGCGAGGACGGCGAGCGGGTGCGCCAGGCGCTGGACCGGATGCTCGCGTCGTGATGTCGATCCTGCCGTCCCTCGGCCTCGACGCCGGCTCCGACGCCGGCCCCGAGGACGCGGTGCCGCTGCTGCTCGGCTTCACCCGGGCCCTGCGGGCGGCGGGCG
The DNA here is from genome assembly GCF_054049555.1 of Nocardioides sp. P5_C9_2. Lineage (NCBI taxonomy): Bacteria > Bacillati > Actinomycetota > Actinomycetes > Propionibacteriales > Nocardioidaceae > Nocardioides > Nocardioides sp. P5_C9_2. Next base: position 5,507 of record NZ_JBFUMD010000159.1, on the reverse strand, counting down.
TCCCCGTCACCCAGGACCGCTCCCACGTGTTCCTCGAGGCCACCTCCCTGGTCGGCCTCAACGACCGTCGCGCGACGTACTGGGCGGGACGCGCGACGCTCTGTGCCGGCCCCGACGACCTGGCCCGCTACGACCAGGTCTTCGAGGCCTGGTTCGACCCCCGCGGCGAGCTGCCGCGGCGGCGCGGGGACAGCGAACCCGCGGTGCCGCCCGCGGCGGCCCTGCCCAGCATCGACGCCCCGGGAGAGGGCGACGCCTCGGACGAGGAGGTGCTCCGCGCCAGGGCGACCACCGCCGACGTCCTGCGGCACCGCGACGTGGCCACCCTCGACGCCCTGGAGCGGCAGCGGCTCGCCGCGATGTTCGCGACCCTGCGGCCCACGGCGCCCATGCGTCGTACCGCCCGGCACGAGCGGTGGCACCGCGGCCGCCTCGACGCCTCGCGCACCCTGCGCGACTCGCTGCGCCGGATGGGGGAGCCCGGCGACCTGGCCTGGCGACGACGCCGGGTGCGACCCCGCCGCGTGGTGCTGCTGGTCGACGTCAGCGGCTCCATGAGCGCGTACGCCGACGCGCTGCTGCGCCTCTCCCACCGCTTCGTGAGCGCCCAACCGCGGGTGGAGGTCTTCACCCTCGGCACCCGCCTCACCCACGTCACCCGTGCGCTCCACCATCGCGATCCCGACCGGGCGCTGGTGGCGGCCGGCGAGGCCGTCCCCGACTGGTCGGGCGGCACCCGGCTGGGCGAGACGCTGCAGGTCTTCCTCGATCGCTGGGGCCAGCGCGGGATGGCCCGTGGCTCGGTCGTGGTGGTCTTCAGCGACGGCTGGGAGCGCGGCGACGCGGCCCTGCTCGGTGAGCAGATGGCCCGCCTGCACCGGATCGCGCACCGCGTCGTCTGGGTCAACCCGCACCGCGGCAAGGCCGGCTACGAGCCGGTCCAGGGCGGCATCGCGGCGGCCCTGCCACACTGCGACGACTTCGTGGCCGGCCACTCGCTGGCGGCCTTCGCCGAGCTCGTGGAGGTGGTCGGTCGTGCGTGACGTCCTGGGTGAGCTGATGGCCTGGTGGGAGGCCGGTGAGACCGTCGGCGTCGGCACCGTCGTCGCCACCTTCAGCTCCGCGCCCCGCCCCGCCGGCGCCTCGATGCTCGTCGGCCCGGACGGCTCGGCGGTGGGGTCGGTCTCCGGTGGCTGCGTCGAGGGCGCGGTCTACGAGCTCGGGCAGTCGGTCGTCGACTCGGGCGATCCGGTCCTCGAGCGGTACGGCGTGTCCGACGACGACGCCTTCGCCGTCGGCCTCACCTGCGGCGGGATCCTGGACGTGTACGTCGAGAAGGTGTCGCGCGAGACCTTCCCCGAGCTCGCCGGGATCGCCGCCGACATCGAGGTCGGACGCCCGGTCGCACTGGCCACCGTGATCGACCACCCCGACCCCGCCTGGCGGGGCCGCCGGATGGTCGTCCGCCCCGACCGGGACGCCGAGGGGTCGATCGGGTCGCTGCGCGCCGACGACGCGGTCCACGACGACGCCCTGGGCCTGCTCGCCGCCGGCAGCAACGCCACCCTCACCTACGGTCCCGACGGCGAGCGCCGCGGCGAAGGGATGCGAGTGTTCGTGTGGGGCTTCGCCCCCAAGCCTCGGATGCTCGTCTTCGGCGCCATCGACTTCGCGGCGGCGGTCGCCCGGGTCGGCTCGTTCCTGGGCTACCACGTCACGGTGTGCGACGCCCGACCCGTCTTCGCGACCACCAGCCGTTTCCCCGAGGCCGACGAGGTGGTCGTCGACTGGCCGCACCGCTACCTCGACGCCGAGGTCGAGGCCGGGCACGTCGATCGTCGTACCGTCCTGTGCGTCCTCACCCACGACCCCAAGTTCGACGTTCCGCTGCTCGAGGTCGCGCTGCGGCTGCCCGAGGTGGCGTACGTCGGCGCGATGGGCTCGCGGCGTACCCACGACGACCGGATGCAGCGGCTGCGCGACGCCGGGCTCAGCGACGAGGAGCTGGACCGGTTGAGCAGCCCGATCGGTCTCGACCTCGGCGCCCGCACCCCGGAGGAGACGGCCGTGTCCATCGCCGCCGAGATCGTGGCGCGGCAGTGGGGAGGCTCCGGACACCGTCTCGCCACCTCCAGCGGGCGTATCCACCAGGACCCCCACGTGCCCCGCTGACTCCGGCACTGCCGTGCTGACTCCGGCACTGCCGTGCTGACGTCGCCCCACTGCCGTGATGAGGCGGGTCGCGCTACCGTGACCACCGTCACACCCGACCAGCGCAGCACACGTGTGGGGGACCATGAGCTCAGACCGCGACCTACGGGACCGGCGGCTCGAGGCCGTCCAGGCGTGGACCTCCTTCGTCGAGCTCGGTGACGAGGCGGGCGACCGGGTGCGGCCCGAGATCCGCGACAGCTGGCAGCTCTCGACCGGCGCCGTCACGCCGCACCTCACCGAGGCGCCGCTGGCCGACGAGTCCGACACCGCGGCGTACTGGCGCAACTCGCCCCTGCAGACCGCGGTCGAGCGCGTTGAGGCCGAGTTGCGGCGGACCGCGGAGGACGGTGACCTGGTCATCGCGGTCACCGACGCGGAGACCCGCATCCTGTGGACGTACGGCGGGCGGGTCATGCGGCGCAAGGCCGAGACCGTGAACTTCGTGCCGGGCGGCCGGTGGGACGAGCGCAGCGTCGGCACCAACGCGCTGGCCATCGCGAGCCGCACCGGCGACCCGTCGATGGTGTTCAGCGCCGAGCACTACGCCTCGATCGTGCACAACTGGGTGTGCTGGGCCGCGCCGGTGCACGACCCGGTCAGCGGCGAGCAGCTCGGTGTCATCGACCTGTCGACCACGTGGGACCGCACCCACCCGATCGGGCTGGCCACCGCCCGCGTGATGGCGCGGCTCATCGAGACGGCGATGCCGACCGGGCGGCGTACCGGCCTCACCCCCGTCGCGCCGGCCGAGCCCGGCCTGACGCTCTCCCTGCTCGGCACTGCCGAGGCGTGGCTCGACGGGCGACGGCTGCTGCTCAACCGGCGCCAGACCGAGATCCTGGCGCTGCTCGCCATGCATCCTCAGGGGCTCTCGCTGGAGCACCTGCACTCCCTCGTGTACGGCGACTCCGCCGTCACCACCTCGACGCTGAAGGCCGAGGTGTCCCACCTGCGCTCGGCCCTCGGTGGCCAGCTCGCGTCCCGTCCCTACCGGCTGACCCTGCCGGTCGCGACCGACATCGACGAGGTGCAGGTGCTGCTGCGCCGCGGCGACGTGCGCGGTGCCGTGGCGGCGTACGGCGGCGACCTGCTGCCGGGCACCAACGCCCCGGCACTCGTCGAGATGGGCGACTTCCTGGCCGTCAGCATGCGCGAGGCGCTCCTGGCCCACCCCGACCCCGAGGCCGTGCTGCGCTACAGCGAGCTGGCGCCGTACGACACGCACGTCGTCGAGGTCTGCCTGGCCCGACTGGGACTCAGCGACCATCCCGCCAAGCCGCTGCTCCGTGGGCGGCTGGCCGTCGCGGAGCGCTGACCGGCCGTGTGGTGGGTGGGTTGATAGGAAGGGCGCATGCGCCTTCCCGTCCCCGGACCCCGTGACCTGCTCGCCGCGCTCGAGAAGGGTGCGGACCAGGTGGAGGCCCTCCTCGGGGCCGTGCCCCGGGTGCTGGCGCTGCTCGACGACGCCGAGCTCCTGCTCGTACGGGCGTCGTCGGCCGTCGATCAGGTCGAGGCGGTGACGCGTGACGCTGCCGGCGTGGTGGTGCACGCCGACGCCGTGGTCGACCGGGCCGAGGCGCTGGTGGCGCAGTCGGATCCGCTGGTCGCGAGGCTCGCCACCCTGCTCGACGCGCTCGAGCCGTCGCTCACGACGCTGCAGCCGACGCTGGAGACGCTGGCCGACACCACCAACCCCGATGAGGTCGCTGCCCTGGTCCGGCTCATCGACCACCTGCCGGAGCTGACCGAGCGGGTGGAGCGGGACGTGCTGCCGGTGATGACGACGCTGGGGACGGTGGCGCCCGACATCCATGACCTGCTCGCCGTGTCCCGGGAGCTCAACGACATGCTCGCCAAGCTCCCCGGCCTGGGACGGATCAAGCGCCGTATCGACGAGCAGCAGGGCGAGGACGACACCACCGCGACGGTGCGCGACTGACCTGCTCCGGGTCCTGCAGGACCGCCTCGCGGGCAGGGAGCGTCAGGACGTCTCCGCGCCGAACATCGAACGAGCCGCCGCCAGTCCGACGACCGTGACCTCGGGTCGTTCCCGTGCCTCCCACGTACGGCGCGTCAGCCGCAGCCGGTCCGACACCAGCACCTGGCCACCCCGAGCGTCGCGGGAGATGCCGTCGCCCTCGTAGCCCAGCGTGCGGGAGACGGCCTGGGACGCGTGGTTGTCCTGGAAGACCTCGCTGACCGCAGCCTCGGCCCCGATGTGGTCGAAGGCGAGCACGCCGGCCCGTGCCTCCGTGCCCAGCCCCCGCCGTGGTGGGGGAGCCCCAGCCACGACGACGGCGTCACCTCGCGCACCACCTGGAAGTCTTGCGCCCGCAGCGTGACGCGGCCGACCGGCCGGTCCTCGAGGAAGATCGCGAGCCCCAGGCTCCAGGACCGGATGTCCCACGAGCCCAGCGCTCCCCAGTGCTGCTGGAGGACGAAGCGTGCCCTGTCCTCGGCGTTGCCCTCGGTCCACGGGGTGAGGAAGGGCCGTTCGTGCGGTTCGTGGACTCCCTCGGCCGCGACTCCTGCCAGCTCGGCGACCTCCTCGTCGCGTGGGAGCCGGAGGCGGAGGCGTGGTGTCTCGATGGTCAGCGCGAACAGGGGCCAGGCGTCAGCGAGCACGGCGGCAGCCTTCCACGCCGTGCTGTTGGTACGCCACGGAGTTCTGGCCGGACCGACCGGGTGGTCATGGCCGCCGGTCCTACCTGCGGCGGTGGAAGCGGAGGTCTCCGTTGGGGAGTCGGTCGTGGAGGTAGCGGTCGTCGTGGGCSCGRTGGTGGTGATGGGAGCASAGRAGKACGCCGTCGGCGAGGTCGGTCTTGCCGCCCTGGGACCAGGGGGTCAGGTGGTGGGCTTCGCACCAGGCAGCAGGGATCTCACAGCCCTCGGTCCGGCAGCCACCGTCGCGCAGGCCCATCGCCCTGCGCTGCGCGGTGTCGTAGAGCCGCTTCGCCCGTCCCTGGTCGAGGACCTCCGACTTGCCGCCGAGGACGGCGGGGACGAGCTTGGCCGTGCACGCCAGCCGGCGGGCGTCGGCGGCGGTGATCCGGTCACCGGTGCTGGTGGTCGCGACCCCGAGACCACGCATCAGCGCGTCGAAGTCCATCGTCACCACCACGGTGGTCGCGGTCCCGCCGTGGACGGGCAGCTTCGTCGGGTCGAGGTGCTCGAGCAGTGAGCAGAACGCATGGCCGAGGCGGGTGGAGTAGGGCACGGACGAGGACGCGTCGGCCCCGCCGGTGCCGCCCCCAGTCCCGTCTGCCTTGCGGGGATTGGTCCAGGCGTGGAGG
>NZ_JBFUMD010000158.1:0-7496 GCF_054049555.1 Nocardioides sp. P5_C9_2 | reverse complement strand
GCTGGCGGCGCTGTGTGCCCTCGTCGTACGCCGACTGCTGCCGCCGTCGCGGCGCTTCGTGGCGGCGCCCACCGGCGTCCGGGCGGCGGCCACGATGGCCCGGCGCGCGGTCGGCGACCGGGCGCTGGTGGCGCTCTACCTCATCGGCGGCTGCTCGGCAGGCGCCATGATCGGGATGCTCAACGTGGTCGGCTTCCGCCTCGAGGGACCCGGGTTCGGTCTCGGCCTCGGTGCGGCGAGCCTCGTGTTCCTGGTCTACCCGCTCGRCAGCGTCAGCGCCGCCACGTTCGGACGACTGGCCGACCGGGTGGGACGCCGGGCCGTGCTGCCGATCGGCGCGGTGGTGGCCGTCGGTGGCGCACTCCTGACGCTGTCGTCGACGCTCGCGGTGGTCGTCGTCGGTCTGGCCCTGCTCGTCGTCGGCTTCTTCGCCGTGCACGGCATCGCCAGCGGGTGGGTCCCGGCCCGGGCCCACGCGGGCGGCGTCAGCGCCGGGCAGGCCGCGTCGCTCTACACGGTCACCTACTACCTCGGCTCCTCGGTCTTCGGGATCCTCATCGCGCAGGCGTGGACCGCGGCCGAGTGGCCCGGGGTGGTCGCGGTGACCGTGGTGCTGCTCGTGGTCACCGGCGCGCTCGCGCTGCGGCTGCGGACCACCCGCTCCCTGCTGGCCTGAGGGGGTCACGGTCGCGCCCGGTTGACCGCGGGCACCGGCGCCTGGCTCGGCCCCGAGGTCACTCCGGTGCCCCCCGGCCGCCGTACGGTCACGTCATCGCACCGTGCCGTCCAGGACCCGAGCCGCGACCCACGCGAGACGTCGCAGGCGCCGGACGGACCGGGTCGAGCACGACCTGACGGAACCCCAGTGGGCGGCGCTCCGAGAGGAGTGGGGCGGCTGCGCCTACTGCGGCGCCGACGTGGCGGCGCTCCAGAAGGACACCATGCTCCCGATCTCGCGGGGCGGTCGTTACACCCTGGCCAACGTGGTCCCGGCCTGCGGCTCGTGCAACGCGAGCACGTGCAACCTCGAGGTGACCACCTGGATGCGCCGCAAGAAGCTCGACGAGGGCCGCTTCCTGGTCCGACAGGTCGCGGTGGCCCGCGCGGTCGCCGCCGCGGTCGCCGCCGCGATCGTCTCCCGCGCAGGCTCGGCGGAGGAGCGGAGCGACTGAAGTCCCACGCACACGCGTCGAGATCCCGGCTGGATCACGCCGCCGGGGCCGAGCCTCCACGCAGGTGCGTGGAAGTCCAGGTGGGACACGGTCGACCGGTCAGCGGCGCGCGGTCGCCTCGAGCCCGTGGGACAGCTCGCCGATCTCCGCGTGGAAGGCGTCGAGGATGCGGTCGGGATCGGGGATCACCAAGGTGTCGGTCTTGAAGCCGACCCGCACCGTCCCGGCGTACGTGAAGATGCAGGTGCCGAGCGTCTGGTCCCCCGACCCGGGCACCCAGCCCAGCAGGCTGGTGATCCGGGTCCCCGCCAGGTAGCGGGGCTCCCGCGGCCCGGGGACGTTGGTGGTGACGCCGCTGGCCTTGCCGGCGAAGAAGGTCACCAGCGCGCGGCTCAGGCGCCTGCCCAGCCGGCCGATCCCCTGGATCATCGCGAAGGTGATGACCGGCTCCGGGGAGCGCTTGATCCGGTCCATCCGGCGCTTGGTCTCGGCGAGCCGTGCGGCGGCGCTGGTCAGTCCGGAGGGCAGCAGCAGGACGACCAGCGCGAACCGGTTGCCGAGCTCGCGGGGCAGGGGCAGGTGCATGGGGCGCAGGTTGACCGGGACCATCGTCGGGATGTCGACCGTCGCGCTGCCGTGCTCGAGCTGGTAGCGCTCGAGGGCGCCGGCGAGCGCCGAGACCAGGACGTCGTTCACCGTGGCGTCCGAGGCCTTGGCGATGTCCTTGATGACCTGGAGGTCGATGGGGTCGGACCAGACCGCCCGCTTGTGCGATCCCGCCGCCCCGGCGAGCGGCGACTCGGGGTTGCGGGTCAGCAGCAGCTTGCCGAGGACGCCGGCACCACTGATCCCGGTCCGGGTCGCCGCGGCGATGCCCGCCCGGACCCGGGCAGGTCGCAGCGCGCTGGTGACCTCGGGCGCGGCGCGACGGGCCGCCTCGATGAGGTCGCCGACGCCGTGGTGCCGCGCGCCTCCCCCGTCCGAGCCGTCGTCGTCCGCGTCGGCCGTGGCGTCGGTCAGCGACAGCAGGACCTGGGTGAGCGCGATGCCGTCGGCGAGCGCGTGGTGCAGCCGGACGTAGATCGCCGACCCCTCGTCGAGCCCCTCGACGAGGTGGATGTCCCAGAGCGGCCGGTCACGCGGCAGCGGCGTGGCGAGGAAGCCGCCGACGTACTCCTGCAGGGCCGTGGCGTCCCCGGGTGCCGGGAGGCGGACCTCCCGGACGTGCTCGGTGAAGTCGAAGTCCGGTACGTCGCGCCAGCGCGCCTTCGCCCAGCGGTGCCGAGGCACGGTGGGGCGCCGCGAGAACACCGGGTACGCGTCGATCAGCCGTCGCTGGACCACCCGGTCGAACCTGGTCCGGTCGACCGGCCCGTCGAGGAACATGACGCACTCGATCACCATCAGGTTCTGGACCCGGTCCATGTTCAACCAGATGGCGTCGACGGGGTTGACGCGGTGCTCTCTCACCAGCCGAGCCTGTCACGACGGGCAAGGTCACGGGCAATCAATGCCGATGCGGCTCCAGCGGGCTCTACCGATCGACCAGCGCGAGAACCGTCGCCCGTGGGAGACGGGTGAGCGGAGTCAGCGCGACGGCAGCTCCCCGATCACGACGACCGCCGCGCACGCTGTCCAGGAACCCGGAGGGCTCCGCGAACTCCTCAGGGGTGAGGATCGTCGGGTTCACGGGACGGTGCACCGCGGCGCAACGGCCGGTGACGCTAGACGTTGAAGCGGAACTCCACCACGTCGCCGTCGACCATCACGTAGTCCTTGCCCTCCATGCGCACCTTGCCGGCCTCCTTGGCCTTCTGCATGGTGCCCGCCGTCATCAGGTCGTCGAAGGAGACGATCTCGGCCTTGATGAAGCCCTTCTGGAAGTCGGTGTGGATGACCCCGGCCGCCTCGGGAGCGGTGGCGCCCTTGCGGATCGTCCAGGCCCGGGTCTCCTTGGGGCCGGCGGTCAGGTAGGTCTGCAGGCCGAGGGTGTCGAAGCCGACGCGGGCCAGCACGTCCAGGCCGGGCTCCTCGACGCCCATCTCGGCGAGCATCTCGCGGGCCTCCTCGTCGGAGCCGAGCTCGACGAGCTCGGACTCGAACTTGGCGTCGAGGAAGATCGCCTCGGCCGGGGCGAYGATCTCCTGCATCCGGGCCTTGAGGTCGTCGTCGTTCAGCTCGTCGGCGTCGCAGTTGAAGACGTAGATGAAGGGCTTCGCCGTCAGCAGGGAGAGCTCGCGGACCAGGTCGCGGTCGACCGTCGTGCCGGTGACCGGCGTGCCGGACTCCAGCGCGGACAGCACCTCCTTCGCGGCGTCCAGGACGGGGCCCTTGGACTTGTCGCCGCGGGCCTCCTTCTCCAGCCGCGGGATGGCCTTCTCCACGGTCTGGATGTCGGCCAGGATCAGCTCGGTCTGGATCGTCGAGATGTCCGACGACGGGTTGACCTCGCCGTCGACGTGGGTGACGTCCTCGTCGCGGAAGACCCGGGTCACCTGGCAGATCGCCGCGGACTCGCGGATGTGGGAGAGGAACTTGTTGCCCAGTCCCTCGCCCTCCGAGGCGCCGCGCACGATGCCGGCGATGTCGACGAACTCGACCGTCGCGGGCAGGATCTTGGCCGAGCCGAAGACCTCCGCCAGCTGGGGCAGCCGGTCGTCGGGGACCCCGACGACACCGACGTTCGGCTCGATCGTGGCGAACGGATAGTTCGCCGCCAGCACGTCGTTCTTGGTCAGGGCGTTGAAGAGCGTGGACTTGCCCGCGTTGGGGAGTCCGACGATGCCGATGGTGAGAGCCACGGGCGGGGAGTCTACGGCCGCGACGCCCGAACCCCCTGATCCGGGCGGCCGGTTTGGCCGAGCGACCACCCGCCCTGTTCAATCGATTCCGTCGATCGATTCTCTCGATCGTCGTCACTGATCGATGTCGTCGTATCCGACCCTCGAAGGACCCATGCCCTCCTGGCTTCTCGAGCTGCTCGTCGCGCTGCAGTTCCTCAGCCCGACGATGCCCCCCGTGCCGGACCTGGTGGTGCCGGAGACGCCGCTCGTCTCGGCTCCGCCGGCGGCGGGACCGGTGGAGGTCTACAACGACGGCTTCGACACGCCGTACGCCGAGCGGTGGGCGCACGTGTCGAGCTCGAACGCCGACCGGATCACCCAGACGACGTACGACGGACGCACGGTGCTCGAGATGCGGCCCGAGGCCCACCTGGGCTCGCTCGCCTCCGTCCCCTTCGAGGTCGGCACCACCTACCGGGTCTCGGCGACGCTGAAGATGCCGAAGGAGACCGGCGTGCACCCGGCCTTCTGGCTGCGCACCGACGACACGCAGCGGGTCGGCGAGATCGACGTCGTCGAGAGCTGGGGCGGGAAGCCGCGCTGCGGGCGGGTGCTCGCGGCGTACTACTGGCGCTACTCCCCGCCGATCGGCGACAAGGCCTGCCTGGGTGACGTGTACCCCCAGGACATGGACCAGTGGCACGAGTACTCGGTGGAGTTCACCTACATGGGTCCCGGCCAGGACGCTGCCGCCGTCTCCCCCGTGCCGACACGGTTCTTCGTGGACGGGGTGGAGACGTGGTCCACCGACCACGCACCGGTGGCCCCCGAGCACGTGCGGCTCCAGGTCAAGCGCAACTGCCCCGACGAGGAGCAGCCCAGCTGCGGGGAGACCTCGTCGTCGCCGGCGATGTACGTCGACCAGGTGCGGGTGGAGCAGGTCGCCCGGCAGTCCACGGGCACCCCGGCCGACCTGGTGGGGATCCGGGAGCCCACCACCGGCGGCGTCGAGGCGCACGTGCTGGACGCGGCGTCCGGCTACGCGGCGTACTCCAACCAGACCGGCCTGCCGCTCACCGAGCAGGGCTGGAGCTACGCGACCGGCGACTTCGACGGCGACCGCGTCACCGACGTGTACTCCGTCCTGCCCGAGGGCGCCGGGACGGCGCAGGTCAAGGTGCTCGACGGCAGCGCCTACCTCCACTCCTTCCTGACCCACGCGACCGTCCTCCAGCGCGGCACCCGGCTCGGGCGCGCGGAGTTCGTCGCGGGCGACTACGACGGCGACGGCCGCGACGACCTGTGGGTGGTCGACCTCGACGAGGACGGTCGGCTCGCGGTCAGCGTGCTGGACGCCTCGACCGGCTTCCAGACCGAGCTGTCGCACGCCGCGACGGCCGCCCCGTCACTGGACCCGGACCGCTGGCAGGTCACCGCGGGCGACTACGACTTCGACGGACGCGACGACCTCTACCTCGTCGACCTGCAGTCCGACGGCCGCACCGCGGTGCACGTGCTGGACGCGAAGACGGCCTTCACCACCTTCCTCGCGCAGACCTACACCGTCGCGCTCGCCGTGGACCCGGCGACCTGGACGGTCAGCGCCGCCGACCCCAACGGCGACGGCCGCGACGACCTGATGCTGGTCAACCGGGCCGGGACGACGACCGAGGTCCACGCGCTCGACGCGGCGACCGGCTTCTCGACCTACCTCCTGCAGACCGGGACGGCACTGGGACCGACCAGCGACGACACGTGGACCGTCCTGGGCTGACGCCCTCGGCGCGTCTCTGCACCCGGCGGTGCGTCGGAGCGCACCCGCGGCTCCGGCGTCGTGGAAAACTCGGAGCATGACCCAGGCACCGGCCCCGGCCACCCCGTCCTCCACCGGGCTGCGCGAGCCCGCGCACCAGGTGTCCCCCCGCGCCGTGGGGTTCTGGCGCGTCGCGGCGCTGATCCCGTCGGTGGTCACTGCCCTGCTCCTGGTCGCCGCGTACGTCGCGTGGTGGCTGTCGGCGGGCACCCCGCCGTGGTGGGCGCTGGCGCTCGGCGTGGTCGCCCTCGCCGCGCTGGCGGCGTACCCGGTCGTGATGCCGCCCGTGCGCTACCGGGTGCACCGCTGGGAGGTCACCGACACCGCGATCCACACCCGGTCGGGGTGGGTCACCATCAGCTCGCGGATCGCCCCGCTGAGCCGGGTGCAGACCGTCGACTCCCGACAGGGCGCCTTGATGCGGGTCTTCCGCCTCGCGTCACTGACCGTCACCACGGCCTCGGCGGCCGGTCCCATCACGATCGACTGCCTCGACGCCGACCAGGCGCGGGAGCTGGTCGCGACCCTCACCGCCATCACCGGCGCCAGCGAGGGCGACGCCACGTGAGTCACGAGGTGGACGCCGACCCCGGCGAGTGGCAGCGGCTCGACCCCCGGAACCTCCTGCTCGACCCGGTCAAGACGGCCGGCCAGTTCCTGGTGCCGGCGCTGATCGCCTTCGTCGGCCTCAGCAGCAGCCGGGACGACGGGATGCCGTGGTGGTCGTTGCCGATCCTGGTGATCGGCGCGGTCGCCCTCGGGGTGCTGCCCTGGCTGACCACCTCGTGGCGGGTCACCGGGACCCAGTTCCAGAAGCGCACCGGCCTGCTCACCAAGACCACCTCCACCGCCCCGCTCGACCGGGTGCGCAGCGTCGACCTGGAGTCCTCGCTCCTGCACCGGGTGCTCGGGCTGGCCAAGGTGCAGATCGGGACGGGGGTCGACGACGACCGGATCACCCTCGACGCCATCTCCCGGGAGCGGGCCGACGCGCTGCGTGCGCACCTGCTGGCCCGGCGCGCCGGACCGGTCCCGACCGACACGGCGGCGACCTCGGACCCCGCGGACTCGACCGCCGCCGCGCCCCTGCCCACGGCGCCTCCACCCCCGGAGTCGCTGCTGGCCGCGATCGACTGGTCGTGGCTGCGCTTCGCTCCCTTCAGCCTGGCCCGGCTGGTCCTCCTCGCGGGGTTGGTCGGCCTGCTCGCCCAGTTCGCCGACGACCTCCCCTTCCTGGACCAGGAGCACCTCAGCAGCAGCTGGCGGTGGGTGACGTCCTTCGCCCTCTGGCTGGTCGTCCTGCTGGTGCTGGTCATCGGGGTCGTCGGCTGGGTCGCCGTCGCGGTCACCGGCTACGTCGTCCAGTGGTGGGACATGCGGCTCACCCGCGGGCAGGGGTCGCTGCACCTCACGGCCGGGCTCCTCACCACCCGCTCCATCAGCGTCGAGGAGACCCGGGTGCGTGGCGTGGAGATGCGTGAGCCGCTGCTCCTGCGGGCCGTCGGCGGCGGCGAGCTGTCCACCCTCGCGACCGGCGTCGGCAGCGAGGGTGTCACCCGGATCCTGCCGCCGTGCCCGCGCGAGGTCTGTGTCCGCGTCGGCGACGACGTGCTCGTCGACCCCGGCCGTCTCACGACGCCGCTGGTCGCCCACGGCCCGGCCGCCCGGCGGCGCAGCCACGTGCGCGAGGCTCGCGGCGCCCTCGTGCTCGCCGCCCTGGCGGTGCTC